>JAADDP010000108.1 GCA_013153825.1 Campylobacterota bacterium | reverse complement strand
CATCACTAGATACCAATACAGAAGAGAAACTATTAGAGGCTTTAGATGAGTATATTAAAAATAGAACAGTAATTATAATTGCCCATAGAAAGAGTAGTATAGATAGAGCCAATAGGGTTATAAATCTAAATAGGTTAAAATATTCATAAAATTAATGGTAGGTTTTAGATTTGAAGAGTATAACAGTTATAGATACATTTGGATTTCTATTTCGTGCATACTATGCACTCCCCCCACTTAAAAACTCTAAAGGGTTTCCAACAGGACTACTTACAGGGTTTATAAACTTCCTAGATAGGGTTAGAGTTGAGCATAATAGAGACTACATACTATTTGCACTAGATAATAGAGCCAAGAGCTTTAGAAAGGAGCTATACCCTCAATATAAGGCTAATAGGAGAGAGGCTCCAGAGGATTTATTGAAACAGATACCTATAGCCATAGGGTGGATAGAGAAGATGGGATTCGCCACTCTATCTAAAGATGGGTATGAGGCTGATGATATAGTGGCATCTGTGGCAGAGGTTGCAAAGTCGAAAGGTATTGAGGTGGTGGTAGTATCCTTTGATAAGGATTTACACCAGATAATAGATAAAAATACAAAACTGTATAATCCACTTAAAAAGGTCTATATTGAGGAGAGAGAGTGTATAGAGAAGTTTGGGGTAGCTCCAAAAGACTTTGTAGATTTTCAGGCTCTGGTGGGAGATAGTGTAGATAATATACCAGGGGTTAAGGGGATTGGTCCTAAGAGTGCAACTTCAATTATAAATCAATTCCATACTCTTGAGGATATATATATAAATATTGATAAGTTAAAACCTAGATTTCAGAAGCTCCTACTTGCAGGTAGAGAGTCTGCATTCATATCAAGAGAGCTTGTGAGGTTAAAGAGAGACCTATATTCCGATTTGGACTTTTCAAAGTTTAAGTTTAAAAGAGATAACTACTTTACACCTCTAATAGATGAGTTTGTGGAGTATGAGATGAGAGATGCTCTAAAGAGGTTGGATAGAAGAATAGAGAGTGGAATTAAATTTAGAAGTAGACTAATAGAGAGTAGAGAGATGTTGGAGGAGGTTACCAGAAATATTGTGCCAAATATGGTTGTAGCCTTCGATATTGAGACGACAGGGCTAGATGTTAGAAGAGATAGGTTAGTGGGTTACTCATTTGCATTTAATAGATATGAGGCGTTCTATGTACCAATTGGACACAGCTATCTAGGAGTTGGGGAGCAGATTGATATAGAGAGTGCATTGAGAGGGGTGGAGAGGATATTTAGGGCAAAGGTTATTGGACACAACCTAAAGTTTGACCTGAGCTTTCTCTACTACCACTATGGGATTGATGAGGTGACTCCATATGGGGATACGATGGTTGAGGCTTGGCTCCTAAATCCTAGTGGTAAGTTCTCTCTAGACCATTTAAGTGAGAAGTTTTTAAACTACACGATGAAACCCTTTAAAGATGTTGTTAAAAAGGGTGAAGATTTCTCATCAACAGATATATCAATAGCTACACTTTACGCTTGTGAAGATGCCCTAATTACATATATACTACACTTTAAGTTAAACTCAATCTTGATTGATAGCCTAAAGGGGTTGGCTAAAGATGTTGAGTTCCCATTTATAAATATATTAATTGGTATGGAGAGTAGAGGAGTTAAGGTCGATATAGAGAAGTTGAAACTACTTGAGAGAGAGTTTAATGGGATACTCAGTAGGTTGAGAGATAACATATATATCCTTACAGATAGTCAATTCAATATCAACTCCCCAAAACAGCTTGGCGAGATACTCTTTGTGAAGATGGCTCTAAAGGGTGGAAAAAGGGGTAGGAGTGGATATAGTACCAATGAGAAGGTTCTATCAAGCTTAATCGATGAGCATAGAGTTATAGGGGAGATTTTAGAGTATAGAAGGGTTCAGAAGCTTCTATCGGGATATATAACTCCCCTATTAAAGTTGGCTAAAGAGGATAGTAGGGGAAGAGTATATACATCATTTCTTCAGACTGGAACAGCTACAGGTAGGCTAAGTTCAAAAAATCCAAATCTACAGAATATCCCGACACGTTCAAAGTTGGGTAGAAGAGTTAGAGAGGGGTTTATAGCAGAGGGTGGATATAGACTCTTAAGTATAGACTACTCACAGATTGAGTTGAGATTTCTAGCCCACTACTCCAAAGATTCAACACTAATTGATAGTTTTGAGAGAGGTGTGGACATACACACCCTTACAGCCTCAAAGCTCTTTGGTGATGAGTTGGCAGAGGAGAAGAGATACTTTGCAAAATCTATAAACTTTGGGATACTATATGGTATGGGTGCAAATAAGCTATCTGGAGAGTTAAATATATCAAAAAAGGAGGCTAGAGAGGTTATCGAGAGCTACTTTAACTCATTTCCAACCGTAAAGAGTTTTCTATCTCAAGTTAGAGAGAAGATTGAGAGAGATGGATTTGTAGAGACAATTCTAAAGAGAAGAAGATATTTTGACTATAAATCGGCGACAAATATGCAGAAGAGTGCCTATATAAGAGAGGGTGTAAATACAATATTTCAGGGTAGCTCAGCAGATTTGATAAAGCTATCTATGTTGGAGGTTGCAGATATCATTAAGAGAGAGTCGCTAAATGTAAAGCTTCTGCTACAGATACATGATGAGTTGATATTTGAGGTTGAGGAGTCTATAGTAGAGGATATCGCAGAGAGATTTAGGGGTGTTATGGAGGGTATCTATAGTCTAGATGTCCCCCTTAAATGCTCTGTAAATATTGGCAACTCTTGGGGGGATTTGAAGTAGAAGCCCATCCTCTAAATCCCCCTTTATTAGGCTACTCCAACTCTCAATATACTCTAAATCTCTATCAACTATATCAAAAGGGAGTTCATATAGACCATTTAGTAGCTGATTCCATAGCAGTATCAACTGCTCCTCTCTAGCTCTATCGCTCTTAAAGAGTATAGATACTATACTGAATAGCTCCACCACTCTACCTATGGAGCTACTAGAGGTTATAAACTTCTGAAGCTCTATATTCTCTATAGGTACTATTAATGTGTCCACACATCTATTTATAATGGACTCCATAGAGGAGTTACCTATATTCTCCATATTGAATATTATCTCCATGAATATCTTAATCTGCTCATCAGACCTAAGAAATTTTGCTACTCCAACTACTGTATCTATATCCTCTCCAGCCACCTCTCCAGACTCTATAAGGGTTAATAGGATATTTGAGTTGCATATCTGATATAGTACTCTATCTCCAATTGATGAGCCTCTGTAGTATATTAGTAGTAGCAACTCCCTCTCATTATCTGTCAAATCCGAACTTAAATATCCCCTAAGTAGCCTCTCTAGAGAGCTATTATCATAGATATTTAACTCCTGAATATAGAGTAGAAGGCTATTTAGGAAACTCTCTCTCTTCAATCCACTTAAACCTTTAAGGGG
>JAADDP010000073.1 GCA_013153825.1 Campylobacterota bacterium | reverse complement strand
AAAAAAGCTGAAGTTTCCACCCTCTCCACTAACTGTAAACTTTAGATAGTTGAATAATCTCCTATCTGGAGGTGTCATCTTATTCCCATTTAGGTAACTCTCCTCATACCACTGTTTAGAGTAGCTCGTTACAGGATTCAGATATAACTTTAGGTTACTCTTTACAATCTCCTCCTCTCTCTCCCCATTTATAAGATATACTCTACCTGAAACCTCATTATTTCCAAACTTTGGAAGAGCCATATACTCCTCTTCTGGAAACTCCATTCTCTGGATAAGTTTAGGCTCCGATACCCTCTCCTCTCTACCATATTTTGATATACCATCTCCACTCTGCTCATCAAAAACTTTTATATCCAATTTGGGTCTATTCTCTGGAATTGGAACTCTCTTAACTCTAGAAACCCTCCTCTCCCTAACTGCCACTCTGGGCTCTTTTGGTCTCTTAACTCTAGGAGTTTTAACCTCTTCTGCTCTATTGGTCGTATAGTCTCTATCTACTCTACTAACCTGAATAACTCTACTCCTCTCCACACATCCAGATAGTAGAATGATAAAAGCTAACGCTACATATTTAAACATATAAAAACCCTTAAAAGTTATTTACCTAAACAAAATTGACTAAACATTTTATCTAAAATCTCTTCAGAATCAAAGGGCTTGGATATTGAGCTTATATATTTGACACTATCCTGAAGATGGTATGAGAATAGCTCTAACTCTCCATTTAGAAGAGGCTCTCTTGCGATTAAAAGGGCATCTCTAGCTTTCGATACAGCCTCAATCTGCCTATTTGAGATTAACATAGGCTCTTCCATATCCCCAATGGAGTCTAATATCTTAGAGATTTCATCTACTATAGGTTCATAATCTCTATCTGCTGTAATCTCTAAATAGTTAAACTTCTCTATCCTTGATATATCAAACTCTCTATGTAGGTCAACCTTATTTAGAGCTACAATGATACTCTTATCTCCATTTCTATCTATAAGCTCTAAAATCTCACTATCCTCATCTGTGAATTCTCTACTGTTATCAAACATTGCAACTATGATATCTGCATCCTCAAGAGATGCTATTGAGCGTCCAACTCCAATCTTCTCAACCTCATCAGTGGCATCTCTAATACCTGCCGTATCTATCAATCTTACCCTATGAGTAGAAATCTTTATCTCCTCCTCAATTGTATCTCTTGTAGTTCCAGCTACATTGCTAACAATCGCCCTATCATAGTTTAGTAGTGAGTTTAGAAGAGAGCTTTTTCCAACATTAGGCTTTCCTATAATTGCCACCCTAAAGCCACTAATTAGCCCCTCTCTCCTTTTTGATGATTCAACAAGCCTCCTCATCTTCAGCTCAAGAGAGCCTACAATATCTCTTAAAGTATTGATTATATCATCTGGGATATCCTCCTCTGCATAGTCAATCATAACCTCTGCATAAGATATCGCCTTGAGAAGCTCATCCCTAGTCTCATCTATAAACTTTTTTAGCTCCCCCTTAAGCTGTCTCGCTAGAATCTTTGCACCATTAATAGATTTTGCTTCGATAATTTTAGATATAGCCTCAGCCTCAGTTAGGTCTATCTTTCCATTTAAAAATGCTCTTTTGGAGAACTCTCCAGCTTGAGCCAATCTCGCACCGTAATATATAGCACTCTCCAAAATCTCATTTGCAACTATGTGACCCCCATGACACTGAAACTCAACAATATCCTCTCCTGTAAAACTCTTTGGAGCCTTAAAGTATATCACAACAGCTTGGTCTATAAGCTCACCATCTCTACCATATAGGGAGGAGAGATAAGCAAACCTCTCTTTAAATTCATCTCTTCTGGTAATACTCTTAGCAATTTTTAATGCGTCTATACCACTTACTCTAACTATAGATATTGAGGATGTAGCCGTGGCAGTAGCAATGGCAACAATTGTGGATGACATCTTAACTCTTGGTCGTATTGAAGTTATTTATAACTATAAATTTACTATTATCTTTTGATGTCTTTATTGCAACATACTTATTTGGGAACCTATCTCTCAACTTCTCTAAAGCTATCTGTACCAAGATTCCATCTAGAGGTTTGGTCTTCCCTCTACCATTCTTCTCTATATGCTCAATAATAGGTTTTAGGTAGTTCTCTATCATCTCCTCCTGAGTCTTGATAAATTCTGCTATCTCAAGCTTAAGGTATAGTCCATATCTATCATTTACCCAATTGAATAGCATATAGGATAGAGCATTATATCTATACCCCTCTTTACCAATCAGTAGAGCAGCATCTCTCCCATCTATAAATACATGAGCTATATTATTAAATACCTCCACCTTAACCGTATCTATATTGAAACAGCTACTCTTCATCAACCTATCTATACTCTTCTCTATCTCTGATGCTAAGTTGATATTATGAGATATATCTCTACCACTATTTTTTGAACTTGCAAAAAAGTTATCTAAAACTTTATCATCATTCGATATTAGAGATTTTCTATCTCTATCATCATCTACTGTAGTTGCAGGCTGTTTTACCTCTGTTGAGGTAGGAGTATCCTCTTTTTTGACCTCCCTCCTATTTTCAACACTCTGTTCAACTGCCCTACTACTATCCTCAACAACTTTTCTAGCAACAACTATAATAGCCTTCCTCTTAAAAAGTCCAAATAACCCATTTCGTGGATACTGTATTATCTCATAACTCAACTCAGTTATTGAGCAGTTGAACTCATCAGAGGCTCTCTTATAAGCCTCCTCTAGGGTAGGTGCTTCTATCTTCTTCATTACCATACTTAAAAAAATCCCCCTTTAACTATTATTTTTTATCTTCACTCTTCTTAAGTCTCTTATAGTTTTCATAAGACCTATTTACAACATACTGTTGACCTATAGTAAATAGGTTGTTTACCAACCAGTAGAGAACTAAGCCTGATGGGAATGTTAGGAAAAATAGAGTCATCACAACTGGTAGCCACTGAAAAATCTTCTGTTGCATAGGGTCTGTAACTGTGGTTGGTGTAATTTTCTGCTGAAACCACATAGATGCCCCCATCAATATCGGCAGTATAAAGTATGGATCTTGTGCAGATAGGTCGCTAATCCATAATATCCAAGGGGCTCCCTGAAGCTCTACTGCATTTAAGAATACTCTATATAGAGCGAAGAATATAGGTATCTGTAGTAACATTGGGAGACAACCACCCATAGGGTTTGCATCATGCTTTCTATATAGCTCCATAACTTTCATATTCATCTTCTGAGCATCATCTTTATATCTCTCTCTAATCTCCTGCATCTTTGGAGCTAAATCCTTCAGCTTCTGCATGGATATCATACCCTTATATGAGAGAGGGAAGAGTAGAAGTTTGATTAATATTGTCAATATTATGATTGACCAACCCCAATTATCAATATGTCTCTCCAACCAGTATAGTATATTGAAGAGTGGTTTTGCTATAAATGCAGTAGAGCTTC
>JAADDP010000166.1 GCA_013153825.1 Campylobacterota bacterium | reverse complement strand
GAGCCTCAAGGGTATCTGCTGTCTCTCCACTTTGGGAGATTGTAATAAATAGAGTATTTTTACTCAAAAGTGGCTCTTTATATCTAAACTCCGATGCAATCTCTACACTACATGGAACTTTTGCAACCCTCTCTAGAAGATACGCCCCAACCATGCTAGAGTGATAACTTGTCCCACAAGAGCATATCTTAATACTCTCTATATCCTCTAAAAAGGTGCTATCTAACTCTTCAAAATAGACCTCATCGTCTAAAACTCTACCTAAAAGGGTATCCTCTATAACTCTAGACTGCTCATATATCTCTTTTTCCATAAAAAATCTATATCCACCCTTCTGGGCTGACTCTCTATTGGTAGTTAGGGGCTTGGTATTAAAACTCTTTTTTCCACTCTCATCAAATAGATGAACCTCTCCATATTTTGCATATCCAAACTCTCCATCCTCTAAATAGTAAACATCACTAGCCTTTCCAATGATTGGTGTATCTGATGATGCAAAGTAGATATCTCTATCATCAAATCCAATTAGAAGTGGTGAGCCACTCTTGGCAAAAAAGATAATATCTGGAAGAGTCTCTGTAATTAGTAGGATTGCATAAGCCCCATCTAACCTATCTATAGTCTTGGAGAATGCCTCAAACTCATTTAACCCCTGTTGATGGTAATACTCAAATAGATGGACAATTGTCTCTGTATCTGTTTGGCTTATAAACTCTACCCCATACCCCTCAAGCTCATCTCTAAGCTCTTGATAGTTCTCTATAATTCCATTATGGACAACAAAGCTATACTCTCCTATGTGGGGATGTGCATTTAGCTCTGTGGGTTTACCGTGTGTAGCCCATCTAGTGTGACCAATTCCAACTCCAAACCCCTCGCTATTATAATCTTTTAGTTTTCTCTCTAGGTTTTTGAGTTTTCCAACCTCCTTAAAATATTTTAGCTCTCCACCCTCTATGGTAGCTACACCTGCAGAGTCATACCCCCTATACTCTAGCTCTCTTAGACCCTCTATTAGAATAGACTTCTTATCTCTCTTTCCTATATAACCAACAATACCACACATATACTACTCCGTTAAATCTTTAATAATATGTTCTGTATTATTGCAAAAGTTTCCATTCTTTTCAATTAAAAACAGAAAACTAACTCTGTTTAGTTTTGTGAAAATTTTTGATGAGGTGATATCTATTTTAAACTTCTCAAATATATCCATTATATAACATAAAAGCCCCTTTTGCCTCTTTGTATTCACTCTCATTATTGCATGTTCTCTAGAGTGTTTACAATCTATCTCAATCTCATCTGCCTCTATTTGAGGCTTTGGAAGCTTTAACTCTATCACCCCATTTAGAGACTTATATAGGATATCCTCTATATATGAAATCTCACTACTATCTACAACCTCTCTAAACTCTAAATTGAAATATTTAACTCCATCAAATAGTTTAAATATATCTAGGTTCACAAGCTCTAACCTTATTAGCTTACTTAGCAGATAGCTTAAATCCAAATTATCTTTTCTAATTATCTCTATTGTGAGGTAGTTACTATTCTCTATGGAGTATATGTAATCCTCTAACCTATAACTCTTTTTAGCAATCTCAATAATCTTCTCTGGAGGATACTTAATAAATAGCAAATCTGATGGTATGGAGAGGAGTCTCCTCTGAAGAGGTTTAGGTAGAGACTTGAACTCCTCTGACTTAACTAAACTCTTCTCCCTCTTAACCCTCTTTGTAGTCTCACTCAACTTTCCACTCTCAACTATTGCCACCGATGCCAATCTATATAGATTGTAGAGAAGTTTTGCAGTAAAGTCATTATATACCCTACCCCCAACAGCTCTCATATCTGAATATGTCAATAGATAGATTAAATCCAACCTCTCTTGGGTAGAGAATATTGAGGCAAACTTCAATATGGTCTGCTCACTATGTAAATCCTCCCTCTGAGCCACTACACTCATCTTCGTATGGTATAAGATAAGCTCTCTACCTAGCTTTATCTCCTCTTGAGTCAGTCCAATCTTTTTGGCATATACAGCAAATAGCTCAGCCCCAACAATTGAGTGGTCTCTACTCCTCCCCTTTCCACAGTCGTGTAGTAGCACAACAAGTTTTAGGAGAGCCTTTCTATCTGGAGTTATCCTATCATATATCTTTTTAAGGTTTATATCCTCTATATGCTCAAGCTCATATAGAGCCTTTAGAGAGTGCATACCAACAGGATACTTATGGTATCCATCAAATTGTGGTAGATTTAATACCTTTTTGAGGGGAGATACCGTATAGTATATTAGTTGAGACTCAATTAGTGTATTTATACTAGAGTGGCTATACCTTTGAGAGAATATCTTATATACAGATTTATATATATCCTCTGTTGCCCTTTTTGGTCTCTTTGCATATATAAATGCCTTTAAAAGGGTTGGATGTGGTTCAAACTCAACTTTTTGAGATGAGATGTAGTTTAATAAATCTTTTAAATTGTATATCTTATCATCTACCTCTAAAGCTATATTTCTATTTGGGAGGAGAGTCCTATCTGTTAGGTTATATATCCAGATAGATGTATATAACTTTATAACCTTTAACTGCAATCCAACCAGCTTAGCAAACTTAATATGCTCTCTATAGCTATCTCCATATCCAAGATATTTAGCAATTTGGGGAATTAAATCTAACCTTAATCTATCCTCCTTTCTCTTTGTGGCAAGATGCAGGGCTGAGCGAACTCTAAATATAAAATCTAAAGCTATATGAAACTTTTTATACTCATTCTCATCTATAATATCTCTTGGAAGCTCTTTTATCTTATTTATGTTATATAGAATATTTCCAATCCAATATATTAGATTTGCACTCCTAAATCCACCCTCTCCATCTTTTAGATTTGGCTCCATTGTAAGGGGATATTTTCTATGTAGAGCCTTTAGCTCCTCTATCTTTGCCTCTATAAACTCCTCTTGTTTATAGTGTCTTATTATATTTATCTCATTTTGAACCTCAGTCCATAGATAGTTTGAACCCTCTATAAATCTAGCCTCAATAAATGAACTCTTAATTGTAATATCACCCTTTGCCACATCAAATAGCTCATCTACAATATGAACTCTATGCCCAAGTCTCAAGCCACAATCCCACAAAATATGCAAAATCTTCTCTATGATATGTTGAATATTATACCCTTGCGTCTCCTTATATACTATCATTAAATCTATATCAGAGTGGACGCATAGTTGCTCTCTCCCATAACTTCCCAAAGCTATTAATGCAATTGGAAGAGTATTTTTCATTGGTCTATATTCACCAAAAGATGAGCGAATTGCAACCTTATATACAACCTTTAAGAGAGTATCAATAGCCTTTGTGTGTTTATATAGAAAATCTCTACCTTTTAAGTTTATAAAACTACTCTCAAGACTCTTAAAATATCTCTTTATATCCTCTCTCAATAGCTTAGCTATCCCAAAATCTGGTGCTTTTGAGTAGAGTAACTCCTCA
>JAADDP010000133.1 GCA_013153825.1 Campylobacterota bacterium | reverse complement strand
ACCATTATAGGCTCCTGTTCATAGAAGCTTTTGAGATTTTCTATCAGATATAGATATATTGATATGGCCTTTCTATAATCTCCTCTGAGAGTTAATGTATCTGCCATAGTTGTTAATGGTTTAATAAGAGACTTTGAGAATCTAATTTTATCTATCTGAAAGCTACTATTCTCCTCAACCTTTATTGCTCTGAGAAAGTCCATTAGAGACCTCTTATCAATCTCATCTTTATAGTTTCCTATAAAAAATGATACAACTGCAACAGTCAAAATTAGTAGGATTAGGATAAAAATACTAAATAGAGGGTCGCTGTAAGATGGAATAATCTTATCCAATAAAGTACCTTTTTAAAAGATATTTTAACATATTTGTCTATATAATTTTAATCTCTTCAGATAGAGTAACAGCAAACTTATTATAGACTCTACTCTTTGTAAGCTCAATAAGAGTAATTGCATCATCAAAAGTTCCATTATCTATATTTACTAAGAAATTGGCATGAACTCTACTCCACTCAACTCCACCAACTCTATAACCTTTCAACCCTACCTCATCAATTAAGCGTCCAGCATAGTCCCCTTTTGGATTTTTAAATGTAGAACCTGCACTTGGATTTTTTGGTTGGTTACTTCTTAGGGATATCAACTCATTTAGAAGTCCTCTATTAAATTTTCCATCAATTTTTAGAGATACTTCCATTATAACTCCATCTATCTTCGCAAACCTATATCCATGCACAATATCTTTTTTAGATATCCATCTATTATCTATCTTAACTCTATTGATAATATTAAAAATCTCATAGCTCTTTACCCCTGCATTCATAGCAACCATCCCCCCAATTGTACCGGGGAGTTTTGATATAAACTCAAAACCTCCAAGGTTATATTTTTTGGCAAATGAGAGAAGCTTACCAGTTGGGGTCGATGCTCCAACAGTTAGGTTATTATTTGACATCTCTATAAAATCAAAATCTTTAGATAGCTTCATGAGTGGGGGAGGATTTTGAGAAATTAATAGATTATTTGCTCCACCGATTATAAATCTATCTGTTGGAATTTCATCTCCCCTCTCTACCATTAAAACATTTTCAATCTGTCCAATTTTGATGCTAGAGAACTTTTTGAAATCTATATCTCTATAGAACAATACTACTCCTCTTCCCTCTCTCCCCTCTTTCTAGCAATTATATCTATTGGAACTCCTCTAAAATCAAAATTTTCTCTTAGGGTGTTTATTAGATACCTCTTATATGAGAAGTGCAACCCATCAGGTCTATTCATTATCAATGCAATCTTTGGAGGTTTTATAGCATATTGGGTAGCATATTTTATCTTTACAACGGCTCCATTTTTTGTTGGAATATGATGTTTTATAGTTGCAAACTTTATAACCTCATTCAGTTTTGATGTTGGAATTCTTCGGCTATATCTTCTATATAGCTCCACTATCTCATCTAAAATCTTATGTACTCTCTGTTTTGTTTTGGCTGAAACGGTGATAAGCTCTGTATAGTGGAGAAACTTTAACTTATACCTAATATTCTCTACCATCTCCTCATAACTTAACTCTCCTCTAATGTCCCATTTGTTTATGACTATTAGAGATGCTAATCTATGTTTGTCAATTAAATTTGCAATCTTCTCATCCAACTCTAAGACTCCTGTGGTAGCATCGATAACTAGGAGGGCGATATCTGCCTCTTTTAACATCTCCTCTGTTCTATATAGAGCATACTTCTCAATACCAACAATTTTTCCCCTTCTCCTAATTCCTGCCGTATCTATAAATGTTATCTTATAATCTCTATACTCAATAGACTCATCTACAGGGTCAATTGTGGTTCCAGCAACATCGGATACAACGGCTCTATCCTCCTTTAGTAGAGCATTTAAGAGGGAACTCTTTCCACTATTCACTCTACCTATAATTGCCACATTTATCTCTCTGTTATCCTCTTCATCTGTAATATCACTCTCTATATCACTATTTATATTGTCAAAAAGTGGGTCGAAATCTTCAATTAGCTCTAGATTATCTCTCTCCTCTTTCTGTGGAATATGGCTCTCTAACCATCTGTATAGATTATTCATATATCTATTATGTGTAATTGATATTCCAAATATATCTTTAGCTCCAAATTGGGTAAATTCCCAGAAGTTTTTATCTCTCTCTCTATCGTTATCTATCTTATTTACAACTAATGCTATCGGTTTTTTTAGAGATTGGAGTTGATAGAATAGTCTTCTATCTTCATCTTGTGGTATCTCTTTTCCATCGACCATAAATATTATAATATCTGCCTCTTTTGCACTCTTTAGAGATAGCTCTTTTACTCTCTGAAACATCTCTGTGGTATCATCAATCCCCCCGGTATCTAGAAGCTCAAACTCTCTCCCATTATCTGTTGTTACAACTCTCTTTTTCACATCTCTTGTTGTTCCAATAACATCTGATGTTATTGCAACTCTCTTTTTAAGTAGTCTATTGAAGAGGGAGCTTTTTCCAACATTTGGTCTCCCGATAATTGCCACTTTCTTTAAATTTTCCATATTCAACTTTTTCTAATTTTTAGTTTGATTATAGCAGATATCATCCATATTCTCAATATATATAGATTTAGAAGGAAATGCAAAAGATGCCCCATTATCCTCTACTATTTTCATGATTTTTAGATTTATATCCTGCTTTATATTCATGTAGAGTCTCCATCTAGCTGTATTTGCAAATGTGTAGATTAATATGTCGAGAGAGCTATCATTAAATTTGATAAAATTTACCAACATAGTGTGTTGTTGTGATATATCATCATGCTTCTCCAACATCTCTCTTATATCTTTGATAATTTTCTCTATCTGTGATGATGTTGTAGAGTATGTTAAACCTATTACCATCTTAATTCTTCTAACATCTCTTCTAGAAAAGTTCTCTATATGTGTATTTGCAATTACCTGATTTGGAAGTGTTATTAGAGACTTTTTGAATGTTCTAATCTTCGTAGTTCTCATACCTATATTTTCTACAACCCCCTCAACTTCATCTATCTTTATCCACTCCCCAATTCTAATAGATTTATCAAGTAGTAGTGCAATTGAACCGAATAGATTTGCAGCCGTATCTTTGGCAGCTAGTGCTAGAGCCAAGCCACCAATTCCAAGTCCGGCTAAGAGTCCAGCCACGTTTATACCCCACAGCTGTAAAATTGCTCCCACTCCAATAAATAGAATTAATCCTCTAATTACTGTTAATATAAAATTGCCCATCTCATATGATAGGTTTGGGTTGAATTTACCTGTAAATTTATAGATTATCTCCCTAAATGCGTATGTCAATTCATATATTGCCCAGAATAGATTATATATAATCATTGAGTATATAGCTGTCTTTATTGTATAGTTATTTAGAAATAGGAGAGAGAAGAAGAGCTTTATCCCGATAATTATAAATGCAAAAGATATCGGTCCCTTTAGAGCTGATAATACCCTGTTATCGTATGCAGTTTTTGTCCTATTTGTTA
>JAADDP010000136.1 GCA_013153825.1 Campylobacterota bacterium | reverse complement strand
GTTTTAAGAAACCATATAATAATGAGCGATTGGAGTTCTTAGGTGATGCTGTTTTAGATTTGATAGTTGGAGAGTATCTATTTCGGAAATTTCCAAATAAGGATGAGGGCATATTATCAAAAATTAGAGCCTCTTTAGTTAATGAAAAAGGTTTTACAAGACTTGCTACAAATATAAACTTGGGAAACTCTATATTAATCTCTACAGCAGAAGAGAATAATGGTGGTAGAACAAAGCCATCTCTTCTATCAAATGCCTTTGAGGCTGTAATTGGGGCTATATATTTAGAGAGTGGATTAAATGTAGCATCAAAAATAGTAATTGATTTAATAGAAAGAAGCTATAAGAGTATAGATTTAAATTCACTTTCAAAGGACTTTAAAACTGCACTCCAAGAGCTAACACAAGCTGAGTTTGGGGAGACACCAAATTATGAACTTATAAAATCATTTGGACCAGACCATAAGAAGGAGTTTGAGATAGCTGTTTTATTAAAAAATAGAGTAATAGCTTCTGCTATTGGGAGAAGCAAAAAAGATGCACAGCAACGAGCTGCATATATTGCACTTCAAAAATTACAAGGAAGAGATAGTGAATAGATTTGGAGAGAGGTTTTCAATTACAACATTTGGAGAGTCGCATGGTTTGGCAATAGGGTGTATTGTTGATGGAGTTCCTGCCGGATTGGAGATAGATTTAGACTTTATTCAGTTAGAGCTTGATAGAAGAAGACCTGGAAAGAGTAAACTAGAGACTGCTAGAAAGGAGTTAGATAGAGTAGAGATTTTATCTGGGACATTTAATGGGCTATCAACTGGCACTCCAATTTGTATGGTAATTTATAACTCCGACCAGAGAAGCAGGGATTATGATAATGTAAAGGATATCTTTAGACCTTCACACGCCGATTTTACATATTTTCATAAATATGGTATTAGAGATTATAGAGGAGGTGGTAGAAGCTCTGCAAGAGAGACAGCAAGTCGTGTAGCTAGTGGAGCTATTGCAAAACTCTTATTAAAGAGAGTTGGTATAGATATTGAATCTGGAGTTTATGAGATAGCTGGGATTAGTGCAAAAGAGATAGATTTTGGATATGCTAAAGAGAGTAAGATATTTGCACTAGATAGAGATATTCAAAAGGCTCAAGAGGAGGCTATCTTGGAGGCTAAAAGTAGACATGATTCTGTTGGTGGGTCTGTTATTACTGTTGCAAGAGGCGTTCCAAAAGGTTTAGGAGAGCCGATATATTATAAACTTGATGCAATATTGGCAAATGCTATGATGAGTATTAATGGTACAAAGGCTGTTGAGATTGGAAATGGAATTGAGTCTACAAAACTATTTGGAAGCCAAAATAATGATGAGATTACTCCTGATGGATTTAGGACAAATAACTCTGGTGGAATTTTGGGAGGCATCTCTAATGGAGATGATATTTTTATAAAGACACATTTTAAGCCGACTCCATCTATATTTCAGCCACAAGATACAGTTACAACATCAAACGAACCAACAGTATGTAACTTAAAAGGGAGACATGACCCATGTATTGCAATTAGAGGAAGTGTTGTTTGTGAGGCTATGACAGCTCTAGTATTAGCTGATATGCTTCTTTTAAACTTGGGAAGGAGAGTAGCAGATATAGATAAGGTTTATAACTCTTAACTACTATCTTCTCTTCTAAATCTACTACATCATATTTTTCAATACTTTTATATTGAAAGTTCTATAATATTTGGAAGTATATCTTTATTGTGTAACCATATCAAAATTTTAATAATTCCATAACTTAATATAATTAGTGTAGCATCTCTTACTGATTTGCTAAACTGTTTTGGTCTAAATATCGCCTCTTTTGGGTTATCTATTTTTGATAATCTTGGGATAAATCTTGGGACTCTTTTCATATAGTCTTTAAATTCATCTCCAAATATCCCAATTAATTTCTTCTCTTCATATAGAATTATTGGAATATGTGTTATTGCAAAGGTTATAACTAGAAGCAGTGTAATAATAATTGAACCAAATGCCAAACCAGCCCCAACAAATCCTAAAAATGAGAATAGATATAGTGGATTTCTAACAATGGAGTATGGACCATATGATATAACTTTTTTACTTTTCAATCCAGATATGTATGCTGATGACCAGACTCTACCAATTCCAGATATAACAATTAATATAAATCCCAAGATATCTATAAATATATTATATTGAGACTTTGAGATTAACATTAATACCAGAGTTAATCCTCCTAATATCTTTGCACCAACTAATCTTTTTCTCTGAATATCCATACTATTTTCCAAATTTATTATTTATAATAGAAATTATATTATTCGATAATAAATTAGATATTAATTATCTATATTTTTTTACAAATATAAAAAAAAAAATAAGTTTACTTTCTAGATATCTTTTATTTAAATAAAAATATGCTATTTTTTAATTAAAAAATAGGTGAATAGAGTTGAGTATAGACTATATATCGGAGATAAAGAGGTTAAAAGAGAAGTTATCTGTTACTGTTGTTGGACACTTTTATCAAAGAGATGAGGTTTTTGAGTTAGCAGATATCACAGGAGATAGTCTTGAGTTAGCAAGAAAGTGTAAAGCTGATGATAATCCATGGGTTGTATTTTGTGGAGTTGGCTTTATGGGTCAGAGCGTGAAGATAATAGCCCCAGAGAAGAGAGTCTTAATGCCAAAGATTGCATGTTGTGCTATGGCTAGAATGATAGATAGTAGTTACTTTGAGGATAGTGTTGACTATATGGTAGAGAGGGGTATTCCAAGAGATAAGATTTTGCCTATTACATATATAAATAGTGATGCTACGGTAAAGGCTAAAGTTGGAGAGATGGGAGGTCTTGTTTGCACCTCATCAAATGCCTATAAAATTATAGAAAAAGGGTTAGAGAGTGGAAAGAAGATACTCTTTGTGCCTGATAGATGTTTAGGGCAGAACTTTGCAAACTCTATGGGGCTGAAATCTTGTGTAATTGGAGAGGGAGAGTGTGACCCAAAAGAGGCTGATATTATCTGTTTTAATGGATTTTGTTCTGTCCATCAACTATTTACAGTAGAGGATGTAGAGTTTTATAGAGAGAAGTATCCAGATATAAAGATTGCAGTCCATCCTGAGTGTGACCCATCTGTTGTAGCTGTTGCTGATTTTGTGGGTTCTACATCTCAACTTATAAAATATGTAAATTCTCTTGACCCAGACCAGAAGGTGGCAGTTGGGACAGAGTATAACTTGGTTAATAGAATGAGAGAAAAAAATACATATGTGCTATCTGCTACAAAACCAGAGTGTCCAACAATGAATGAGACAACTGTTGAGGATTTATACTTAACTCTAAAATCTATTGAAGATGGAAAACCTATAAATGAGATTATTGTAGATGAGAGAACAATAGAGTATGCGAACCTAGCCCTAGAGAGAATGTTAGAGATTAGTTAAAATCTCTTACTCTTTGGAACATTTTTTGAAAAATATATCAATATTTGGCACAAG
>JAADDP010000083.1 GCA_013153825.1 Campylobacterota bacterium | reverse complement strand
AGTGACTAAAAAAGCTCCAGATTTCACAGCAGATGCTGTATTGGGAAATAATGAGATTGTAAACAATTTCAATTTGATGGAAAATTTAGGTAAGAGTGGTGCTGTTCTATTCTTCTACCCATTAGATTTTACATTTGTTTGCCCATCTGAGATAATCGCATTTGACCATAGATTAGATGAGTTTAAAAAGAGGGGAGTTAATGTCATAGGCGTATCTGTAGATAGCGTATATTCTCACTTTGCATGGAAGAATACAGCGGTAGAAGAGGGTGGAATTGGTCAAGTTAGATATCCACTTGTGGCTGATATAACAAAGCAGATTTCAAGAGATTATGATGTGCTTTTAGATGATGCTGTAGCACTTAGAGGTTCATTTCTAATTGATGCAGATGGGACAGTTAGACATGCTGTTATAAATGACCTTCCACTCGGTAGAAATATTGATGAGATGTTGAGAATGGTTGATGCTATGCTATTTACAAATGAGCATGGAGAGGTGTGTCCTGCCGGTTGGCAAGATGGAGAAGATGGTATGAAGCCAGATGCAGATGGTGTTGCTGACTATTTGGCAAAACATAAAGATGAGCTGTAGTTGAGAGCCTGAAGATATATGACTCTTGAGGTTAGAGAGGGGGCGATATTTATAGCCGATGCCCACCACCCAAACCATGGGGATAACCTCTTGAGGCTACTAAATTTAATCGATATTGGCTCTATAGATACAACCCAACTATTTCTAGTTGGAGATATATTCGACCTACTATTCGGCTATAACAACTACATTAAAAGCTTCTCCCAAGATGCGATACATCTAATAAATAGGCTCTCTAAAAAGGTTGATATCTTCTATATCGAGGGAAATCACGATTTCTGTTTAGATAATATATTTCCAGATGTAAGAGTATATGGACGAGATATACAGCCGGTAAAGTTTAGCCTAAATGGTAGAGAGCTATATATCTCTCATGGAGATAGATACTGTGTTAGCACCCTCTACAACCTCTACTCATCTACCCTAAGGAGTAGACTATTTTTAACACTTTTTAAATTTATAGATAGGTCAATTATAGATTATCAGATGGATAGACTTAAGGGGAAGAGTATCTGCTTTGAGTTTAAAAACTTTCATAAACGTATAGATAGAGTTCTACAAAACTACCCAGATGATGCCCTAATTATTGAGGGGCATTACCACCAGAAGATGGTCTATAAAAACTATATCTCTATCCCATCTCTAGCATGTAGTGGCTCTTTTGGGGTTATTAAGGGTGGAAGAGTTATATTTGTTGAAATATCTAAATTTATATATAATAGAGGGTAGTTTGCAGATATAAACTCACTTCAAGGATTAAAATATGGCACTTATAAATCTATTTGATATAGATAAGAATTATGATGTAAAGCAGTTACTAAAGGGGGTTAATTGGACCCTTCAGGAGGGGGAGAGAGTAGCAGTCATTGGGCAGAATGGGTGTGGAAAGTCAACCCTAATGAAGATTATTCAAGGGGAGGTTGAACCAGACAATGGAAGAGTCGTTATAAATGGGAAGATTGTAATTGAAGCACTAGAGCAGAACCCAAAATTTGAGATGGGGCAGAGTGTAAAGGAGGCGATAGAGAATGAGCTAACGGAGCTAAAGGAGGCTAAAAGAAGATTTGATGAGATTTCAGAGCTTTTAGCTACCAATTATGATGATAAGGAGCTTCTAGCTGAACATGCAAAACTCTCAAACTACCTAGACCACCACAACGCATGGAATTTAGATGATAAGATAGAGAGAGTCCTACAGGAGTTTAAACTAAAAGAGTTTGAAAATAGAGAGGTGACATCTCTATCGGGTGGAGAGCAGAGGAGAGTAGCCTTAGCCTCGCTGATATTGAAAAAGCCTGATGTTCTACTCTTAGATGAGCCGACCAACCATTTAGATGTATATATGGTGGAGTTTTTAGAGGAGATTTTAATAAAAGAGAGATTTACCCTCCTATTTATCTCTCATGATAGACACTTTATAAATAGTATAGCTACCAAAATTATTGAGATAGAGAACCTAAATATTGTAACCTACAGTGGGGGTTACGATAGGTATCTAGAGCAGAAGGAGAGGAGACTTCAGAGTATGAAAAAGGCTCATGAGAACCTCTTGAGACTTCTAAAGAGAGAGGAGGAGTGGCTAAATCGAGGGGTAAAGGCGAGACTCACAAGAGACCAAGGTAGAAAAAAGAGGGTTTTAGAGCTAAGAGAGGAGGCAAAAAAGAACCCAACGCTTATTAGAAAAATGAGAATAGAGCTAGAGAGGGAGAAGAAGCACTTTAACTCAACCACAAAACAGATTTCAAAAAAGAGGATGCTATTTGAGATAGAGAAGCTAAACTACTCAATTGGAGATAAAAAATTGATAGAGGATTTCTCAATTAGAATACTCCAAAGAGACAAAATTGCAGTAGTTGGGGAGAATGGCTCTGGAAAGTCAACATTTCTAAAACTACTATTGGGGAGATTAAGAGCAGATAGTGGAGTAGTAGAGAGGGGAGACTTCTCAATAGGATATTTTGACCAACATAGGGAGATGTTAGATGATGATAAGACAATAGTTGAGACATTTCTACCAAAAGGGGGTGATAGAGTTGAGTTAGATAGTGGAAAGTCTATGCACATTTACGCATATCTAAAGAGTTTTCTATTTCCAGAGGAGTATTTAACTAAGAGGATTGGCTATCTAAGTGGAGGGGAGAAGAATAGAATAGCCCTAGCACTCCTATTTACAAAAAGGGTCGATTGTCTAATATTAGATGAGCCTACAAATGACTTGGATATTCAGACCATAAACATTTTGGAGGAGAAGCTTTTAAACTTTAAAGGGGCTCTGATTTTTGTAAGCCATGATAGATATTTTGTAGATAAGATTGCCTCAAAGCTCATAATATTTAAAGGAGATGGGGTTGTTGAGGAGTCACACCAGAGCTATAGCGACTACCTCTCGATAGAGAAGAGTATTAGAGAGTTATATAGTTTGGAGAGGGAGACAAAAGAGGAGAGACCAAAACCAAAAGAGGTAAAAAAGGAGCAGGTAAAGAGAAAGTTGAGCTATAGGGAGCAGAGAGAGCTAGAGCTACTCCCAGATAGGATTGAGGAGCTAGAGGCTAAGATAGATAGCCTAAATAGATGTCTAGCAGAGCCAGAGTGTTATAAGGAGAGGGGATTAAATGAGTTGGCAAAGGAGTTGGAGGGGTTAAATAGGGAGTATGATGAGGTTTCAGAGAGATATCTTGAGCTACTTGAGATGGAGGAGGAGCTATTAAAATATAAAAAATAACTTAAAATATTTTATTAAATTACTTTTTTAGCATTAAAAAACATTAAAAATTTATATATATTCATATTTTAAGTTTTTTTTAAAAAAAACTCTAAAACTCTTCTATTTATAAAATATATTTGGTATAATTTTCCCCATGAGAGCCTCAAAATTCCCCAAACTCCCCCTTATTTCCCTAACCTGAGGCTCTCATAAAAGATAACTTTTAATGCTATATACTTTTTATTTCCCTTTTTTAT
>JAADDP010000141.1 GCA_013153825.1 Campylobacterota bacterium | reverse complement strand
CTTAATCCTCTCATCAAATCTTATCCTCTTCTCTCTAACTATCTTATATTTAAATAGGGCTGAATTTACACTAAGCTGTATATTGCTACCCATATTATCGATGGGGAGTACCCTATTCACCTTAAATCTAAATCTTAGAGGATGTCTATCTCTGAATAGTCCACTCTTCTCATAAAAAAGTATAAAGTTTGATGAGAGCATAGTTAGATTATATCTATCTCCATTCTCAACTATAAATCTATCTATAGTCTCAAAGTATCTGAAATCTACAAAATCATCTGGGTCTATAAATGTTACCCACTCACTTCTAACATAATCTAGACCTAAATTTCTAGCTGATGCCTGTCCTCCATTCTCCTTTTTTATATATGTTATATTATTTGGATATCTCCTCTGCCACCTCTCTATCACCTCTGATGAGCCATCTGGAGAGCCATCATCTACCAATATGAGAAATATACTCCTCTCAAAATCTATAGTCTGATTTATCAAACTTCTAAAGTAGTCATCTAGATACTCCTCTACACCATATATAGCAGAGACAACACTATATTTATATCTACCAAAATATCTCCTCTTTGGGAGAAGATGCTCAAACCTATATCTTCTCTTTCTAAGGTAGTCTCGAATAAATATGTGTGGCTTGGTGAGAAGCTTATATATACCTCTTCTAGTCATCTAAAACCCCCTTAATACAACAGATGCACTAACAGCAATCTGATATATTATCTCTGTGATACTTGAGGTAATTTGAATATTTTTGCTATCTACTCTACCTAGTACTAAGATAGAGTCTCCAGCCTCAACCTCTAGAGGGACTCTATCCCACCACGATGTAGAGTTGTAGGTTAAGACCCTTCCACTCTTTTTCACAAGTAGAACCTTTTGTCGATTTGCCCTTGGGCTAAATCCTCCACAAGACTCTATATAGTCATCAATTGAGTAATCCTCAACATAGGTCTGTGCATTTGGTAGTGATACCTCCCCCTCTACAACTACAACTCTACTCTTTTTAGGGATATATATCTCATCACCATCTTCTAATATAACCTCCGATAGTGGAGTCTCTCGATTTATAATAACCTGCCCTTTAGGCTCTACCTTTAAAGCTCTATTGATAAAATCTAAAACCATTCTAGACTCCTCACTCCTAATCTTAGCCTCTTCTACCGTTGAAGAGCCTGTTGTTAGAACTCTAGCCTCCAAATCTTTGAGGTTTGCCTCTATTAGCTGTTTTTGTCTCTTAGCTATACTCTCTCTATATAATCTTATCCCATCAATATCAGATAGAGGTGTTAGGATAATCCTAGATAGTAAACCCTTTAGAGTCTCCCCCTTTTTAACCATAACTCTATGGAGTCCCCCATGCTCCCCACCAATCTTTATGGTTAAACTCTGCTTTAGGTTATCGGATATAAATTTAACCCTATCTCCACTATGTAGCTCTACTCTACTCTTACTAGAGATTGGATACTGCTCTATCTGCTCCTCTCCTCCTCTAAATCTAGTTACAATAAAGTGGGTAACTTCTGGCTTTGGAACTATGTAGTTTACAATCTCATCTACTAATATAGAGTCTCTATCTAGCTCAAATATAGCCTCTCTTCTCACATCTCCTAAAACCTCTACGGCTCTCTTTAGAGTTCCAACCTTTATCACATCTCCACTCTTAAATTGAAATAGCGATAGCTCTCCTCTTGTTAAAAACTCATATAGGTCAAATCTCTCTACTACCCTATTATCTCTTAGTAGAGTTATATCCCTAAAGCTACCCTCTCCAAGCTTAATACCACCAGCCTTATCTATTAGCTGTAGGATAGAGTCTGTAACAAGTGCATCATATATACCAGGCTTTACAACTGCCCCTGTTACAAATATTGATATTGGCTGATAGCTATTTAGGTTTGCATATACAAATACATTACTATTAAATACCTTTTTAACTCCAAGCTCAATAACCCTCTTTAGATTTGAGTTTGGAACTCCAAGTAGCCCTATATTCCCAACCTTTGGGATAAAGATATTTCCTCTTGAGTCAACCTTTAGCTCTCCAGAGTAGTTATAGGCTCCCCATAACTTTACAGATATAACATCTCCTATATCTATTAGATACTCAGGTGTATATCTGAGCTTACTACCCTTTTTAAACTCCCCTTGAAATAGGCTCTCTCCAAAATATGGTAACTTTCTACTTCTACTTAGATTATCTTTACTATCTAAATTGATTTCAACTCCAAATAGAGCTATACAGAAGAGTACTATAGTATATATGAGTCTCAAAAAGTCCCCTTTAATTAATCTCTATGGTCTCTTATAATAGCATAAATCATAGAGATTATTCCATAACTTAAAAATAGTAGGATAAAGAGTGTAAATATGCTCTTTAGCTTATCTGGCTTATCGTAGCTATCTGGGAGGGTTGGCTCTACTACGGTAATTGAGTTCTTTGCATTCTGTGTAGCCTCAATTAGTGCTAAATCTAACTGAATTAGAGTCTGCTTATACCTCTCTCTATTAAACTCCACATCACTCTTTAGCCTCTCAAACTCAAATAGATTTCTATTCAACTCCCTCTTACTAGAGCCAGATAGATTATCTTTTATACTGTTTAACTTCTGCTTTAGACTCTCAATTTGAGACTTTAGACTCTTTACCTCAACACTATTTCTATTCATATACTTAACTAAGTTACTATACTCAATCTCTTTCTCAATTATCTGCTTCTCTAACCCTGCAATAATTCTACTCTTTGATTTTATATCTATAGATGGGTCTATCATCCTATATCTATTTTGATACTCAAGAAGCCTCTCTATAGATTTAAATAGTATCTCTCTACTCTTTTTTACCTGCTCTCTTAAAAACTTTAGAAGCTCTTTTCCATTCTCTTTATTAAAACGATTTAACTTCTTTTCAGCCTCTTGAATAATAAACTCTAAAATATCTTTTGCAATTTTTGGATTTGTGTGTAAGAATGCGATATCTAGGGTTGTTGATAGCTCATCATAGGTTACAGTGAGCCTATCTTGATAGAGTTTATAGAAGCTATCAGCCCTTGAGAAGCTATATTTTCTCTGTAAAAAGTCTAAATCTCTACTCATATAGTGTTTAGTTAGGTTAAACTCCCTATCTACCAATCTAAACATCTCTGATGAGTAGATATACTTCTCCATCAATTTGGAGTCTCTCATATTAGATGAGCCATTTGTAAATATATTTCCAAAGATATTACTATCTACTTGTGGGGACTTTAAATCTTTAATTAAGATTGTAGATGATGATTTGAAGAGTTCGGACTCAAAATATAGAATATATATGGAGCTTAATATAAATGGAATTATAAATATAGATATAAATCTTAAATTTTTAAAAATTTTCACAAAATTGCTCCTATATACTTGCGTAATCTCTAATGTTAATTATTGATTTATCTTTAACCATTTTAATTCCTTAACTTTATCTTCTCCCACTCACACTTAACTAAATTTCTCTCTTTACTATCAAACTCCACCCCAACCAAATAGATATCATTATATCTATTCATATATTTTTGGTGATAACCTCTAGCTTTAATTTGAGCTAATGCC
>JAADDP010000137.1 GCA_013153825.1 Campylobacterota bacterium | reverse complement strand
AATCTCTTTTGGAGCTCAAGGGAAGAGGTATGAGTTTGGTCTAGGGGAGCATCACGACCATCTAGTATGTTTAGAGTGTGGAGAGATAGAGGAGTTTATAGATGAGATAATAGAGAAACAGCAGGAGTTAATAGCCAAAAAGCACAACTTTAAGATGACAGGACACACTATGAAGATAGTTGGTATCTGTAGCAGTTGTCAATCCAAAAAAGAGAGTTAAAAGGAATGTTTGAAAATAAGTATATTCAAGAGAGAATTAATAAGGCAGAGAAGCTTAGAGAAGAGGGGATAAATCCATACCCTAACTACACCACAGCAGGAACTCCATCAAACCAATTTAGAGATGAGTGTAACTATATTTATGATTTAGATGAGAAGATAGATAAATCTAAAGAGTATAAACTTGTGGGGAGAGTTAAATTTATTCGAAAGATGGGCAAGGCATCATTTGCTAAGATTGAAGATAGTGATGGTCTAGTTCAGATATATTTTAATAGAGATGACCTTCCAGAGGGCTACTATAACAATATAGTAAAAAAGCTATTTGAGGTTGGAGATATTGTAGAGGCTATCGGTTTCCCATTTGTAACTAGAACTGGGGAGTTGACACTCCACTGTAGAGAGTTAAACATCGTTACAAAATCTATTATTCCACTCCCAGAGAAGTTTCATGGTCTCCAAGACCAAGAGCTAAAGTATCGCCAGAGATATCTAGATATGATTGTAAATAGAGATGTAAAGGATACATTTATATTACGCTCAAAAATTGTATCTGCAATTAGAAACTTCTTTGAGTCTAAAGGCTTTTTAGAGGTAGAAACTCCAATGATGCACCCAATCCCAGGTGGAGCAAATGCTAAGCCATTTATTACCCACCATAACGCCTTGGGGGTAGATAGATATCTAAGGATTGCACCAGAGCTTTACCTAAAGCGTCTAATAGTTGGGGGAATGGAGGCTATCTTTGAGATAAATAGAAACTTTAGAAATGAGGGGATTGATGCAACTCACAATCCGGAGTTTACATCTATAGAGTTCTACTGGGCATATAAGACCTATAGAGAGCTTATGGATTTAACAGAGGAGCTATTTGAGTCTCTATTTGATAAATTGGGATTGGATAAAAAGCTGACCTATGGAGATTTAGAGATAGATTTTTCTACCCCATTTAGAAGAGTTAGTTGGATTGACTCAATTGTAGATATTGGAGGAGTCCCAAGAGAGATTGCAACAGATAGAAAAAAGGCTCTAGAGTTTTTAAAATCTAAAAATATAGATGTAGATGAGTCTCTATCTCTAGGTTATCTTCAAGCAGAGCTATTTGATGAGTTTGTAGAGTCTAAACTGATAAATCCTACATTTATAATAGACTATCCAACCGATATATCTCCTCTTGCTAGAAGGAGTGATACAAATCCAGATATTACAGAGAGATTTGAGCTATTTATTGCAGGAAAAGAGATTGCAAATGGATTTAGTGAGCTAAATGACCCAGTAGACCAGTATGAGAGGTTTAAGGCTCAAGTTGAGACAAAAGAGAGTGGTGCAGATGATGAGGCTATGTATATGGATACAGACTTTGTAAGGGCTTTGGGGTATGGAATGGCTCCAACTGCAGGAGAGGGGATTGGTATAGATAGGCTTGTTATGCTTCTAACTAATAAACATACAATAAGAGATGTGCTACTATTCCCAGCCATGAGACCAGAAAAAGAGAAAGGAGAGTAAATTTGAGTTACTTTATAGAAGAGTTTGACCCAGAGGTTTTTAGTGCCATAGAGAGTGAGCTAAAGCGACAGACAGAACATCTAGAGATGATTGCTAGTGAGAACTTCACACTTCCAGCTGTAATGGAGGCTATGGGGAGTGTTTTGACCAATAAGTATGCTGAAGGGTATCCATATAAGAGATATTATGGTGGGTGTGAAAATGCAGATACTGTTGAGCAACTAGCAATTGATAGGGCTTGTAAACTATTTGGATGTAAATTTGCAAATGTTCAACCACACTCTGGAAGTCAAGCAAATGGAGCTGTATATGCAGGACTTCTAAAGGCTGGGGATAAAATTTTAGGTATGGATTTAAGCCATGGAGGACACCTAACACATGGTAGTAAGGTTAGCTTTAGTGGAAAGAACTACCAGAGCTTTACATATGGTGTTGAGCTTGATGGCTATATCAACTATGATAGAGTTATGGATATTGCAAAGATTGTAAAGCCTAAGATTATTGTATGTGGGGCTAGTGCATATGCAAGGGAGATAGACTTTAAAAAGTTTAGAGAGATTGCTGATGAGGTGGGTGCATATCTATTTGCAGATGTGGCACACATTGCTGGGCTTGTTGTGGCAGGAGAGCATATGAGTCCATTCCCTTATGCTGATGTGGTAACTACCACGACCCATAAGACGCTAGGCGGTCCTCGTGGAGGGGTTATCTTGACAAATGATGAGGATATTGCAAAAAAGGTAAACTCAGCAATCTTCCCTGGAATTCAAGGAGGTCCACTTGTCCATGTGATAGCTGGAAAAGCTGTAGGATTTAAACATAACCTAAGCCCAGAGTGGAAGAGTTACGCAAAGCAGGTTAAGAAGAATGCTAAAGTTTTAGCTGATATCTTAATTAAGAGAGGCTATAACATAGTTAGCGGTGGAACAGATAATCATCTAGTTTTAGTCTCATTCCTAGATAGAGACTTCTCTGGAAAAGATGCAGATAAGGCTCTAGGAGATGCTGGAATTACAGTAAATAAGAACACAGTCCCAGGCGAGACTAGAAGCCCATTTGTAACAAGTGGTATTAGAATTGGCTCTCCTGCACTTACTGCTAGAGGAATGGGAGAAGAAGAGTTTGAGATAATTGCAAATAGAATTGCCGATGTTTTAGATAATATCTCTGATAGTGAGCTTCACTCTAAGATAAAAGATGAGATGAGAGAGTTGGCATCAAACTTTATCATCTATGATAGAGCTATATATTAAGATTTCATATGGTTTTAATGATAGACAACTACGATAGCTTCACATATAATATTGTGCAGTATTGTCTCGAACTTGGGGCAGATTTGAAGGTTGTTAGAAATGATGAGGTGACCATAAGAGAGATAAGGAGATTAAATCCAGAGAGGATAATTATCTCTCCCGGCCCTGCTACTCCAAATGAGGCTGGAGTAAGTTTAGATGTAATTGATGAGTTTAAAGATACAAAACCTATATTTGGAATATGTCTAGGGCATCAGAGTATAGCACAGAGCTTTGGAGCAGAGATTATCAGGGCAAAAAATATGATGCATGGTAAGACCTCTCAAATTGAGGTAGAAAGAGGTACTCTACTTTTTAAAGATTTACCAACTGAATTTAGAGCTACAAGATACCACTCTCTAATCGTAAATCCTAAAACTATATCTGATGAGATTATTGTAACATCATATAGTAAAGATGATAGAGAGATTATGTCTCTTGAGATTAGAAATCGTCCAATTTTTGGAGTCCAATTCCACCCAGAATCTATTATGAGTGAATATGGACATGAGATAATTGATAACTTTTTAAAAATTTAATTATTAGTTAAACCATAGAGTTTTAAGAGTGCCTCCAGCCTAGCATCTCTACCGAGCCAATTTCTATATAGAAGGCTCATATCTTCACTTCCACCCTTTGTGA
>JAADDP010000160.1 GCA_013153825.1 Campylobacterota bacterium | reverse complement strand
ATATAAAATTCTCTGAACAGAACCTTCACTATACCAACCTGCACTCTCAGGCTCTCCACTCTCCAAATCCATATACCACCCTGTAGATTGCCTATACCCAGATGTATCAAAATATATTGGATTATCTGTAGCAATTCCTGAGAATGCATTCCCCCACCCCTCTCCAAATGCTACTCTAATATCTAGTGCATCACCTAGGCTGTGAGATCCTCCAATGTTATCTGCCCTACTAAACTGATCTTCAAAGTAGTGAGCCCACTCATGTATAATTATGTGGTCATCAAACTCATCTGTATCCCCATTCTCATCACCGAGTATCCAAAGATTTCTCTCTCCATCATAGTTAGATGTTATTATCTGACCACTACTCTCATCACCAGCAGTTGGGACATTATTTATAGACCAATTTACTGTTAATAGAGGAAACCTAACCGAGCTATCAGCCTCTCTAACTCTCTCCATAGCCTGATATATACTATCTAAAATGGCAAATGGAGCTGATACTCTAGGCTTCCCATAACCATATCCTGTCCATCCAGATTTTGCATGTAGATTTCTTACCGAGACTCCTCTATGTGAGTTGTGATACCCCCCATCCATAACATATATAGCTCCACCATTGGTGTTATCAACCACCTTCACATCCCAATAGCCATCCTTAAACATCTCTGCATGGACTCTAACTTTAATATCCCTATTGATTGGAACTCTAAAGCTGTATCTACCATCCATGTCTGTAGATGTAGTTGCCACTATAGAGCCATTAACATCCATGGCCTTTACAAGAACCCCTCTTGATGGAAGCTCAATTATATTGCTATAATCGAGCCTAGCTACTCCACCACTCTCAATCTTTACAGAGACTCTGTCATATGTAACTCTACCCTTTATAACAGCAATATTATGGCTCTTTTTAGGTCTACTACAGCCTATGATAGATAACAGTGCTATGAGAATATATAACTTCTCCCTCATTCCAAACCTCTATGTATATATATATAAGCATAGCAGATTTTTTAAAAAAAATCTATACTTATTTTTTGTTATATTTTATTAAAAAAATTAATGTTAACAGATTTTTTATGTTTTAAAACATTTATTTAGTTACTCTTGGCTAAAATTCTCTAATATAGATATGAGAATATGAAAGCGTGATTAGAGTGAGAAGAAAGATATATAGACCAATTCCTATAGATGAAGAGATTAAATTTAATAGAAAAAGATTCATAGTCAGTAAGACAGATATAAACGGGAGAATACTATTTGTAAATAAGAACTTTTGTGAGCTATCTGGATATAGTGAGGAGGAGTTAATTGGAGCACCTCACAGTATAATTCGCCACCCCGATATGCCTAGAGCCATATTCTTTTTAATCTGGAATAGCCTATTAAGAGGGGAGTCTGTATCTGGAGTTATCAAAAATCTCTCTAAATCTGGAAAATACTACTGGATAATCGCCGACCTTGATGCAAAGAAAGATAAAGATGGAAATATAAAATCACTAATAGCATTCAGAAGGTCTGCCCCTCAACAGGTTATAGATGTTATGGAGGAGCTATACTCAACCATGTTAAGCATTGAGAAGAAGAGAGGGATAGAGGGTTCATTAGCATATCTAGAGGCCTACTTAGAGGAGAAGGGTATGACCTATGATGAGTTTCTATCAGACTTGATAAAACCTAAAGGTATACTCGAGAAACTTTTAGAGACATTTAAATCACTTTTTAGTTAATATTTACAGCTCATAAATTTGAGATTTTTTCCTTATAAAAAGGAAAACAAAGGGCTATTGATAGGCTCTGCTCCAACTTACAAAAGTTATTATAGATAGAATATCACTCCAAATTTTTTAGTTAAATTGACCCATTTTTCGGCAGTTTAACGAGTTCTTTATGTTAAGGTAAGATTGATAATGGAAAAAATTAGACTTAAGCTAAAGGCTTATGACCATAGAGTGTTAGACCGTTCAGTGGCATCAATAGTTGAGGCTGTTAGACGGACAGGTGCAGAGCTTATTGGACCAATTCCAATGCCAACAAAGATTAAAAAGTATACTGTTCTTAAATCTCCTCATATTAATAAGGATAGCCGTGAACAGTTCGAGATAAGAATTCATGCTAGAATGATTGATATCGTATCGGCAACTTCAGACACAATAGACTCTTTAATGAAGCTAGATTTAGCTCCTGAGGTTGATGTTGAAATTCGTTCAATGGATAAGTAGGAGAGGTGATTTATGGAATTTATTGTTGAAAAGATAGGTATGAGCAGAACTATAAGTGTTCCAAGTTTTCCTGTAACACTTCTACAGGTTATTGATACCAAGATTTGTGAAGTGCGTCCAGATGGTAAAGCTCTTGTGGCTTTTAGTCAGAGTAAGAAGATGAACAAGGCGATAGAGGGTCAACAGAAGAAGTACTCACTGCCAAAAGAGTTCAATAAGTTTATGACTATAGAGGTTGGAGCAGAAGCAAAAAGTGGTGATTATAGTAGTGAGCCTCTAAAGTCTGCATCTCTTGTAAAGACATCTCTCAAGAGTAAGGGTAGAGGTTTTCAGGGTGGTATGAAGAGACACAACTTCTCTGGTGGTCCATCTAGCCATGGACATAGATTTGGTAGAAGAATAGGTTCTATCGGTATGTGTGAGTGGCCAGGTAGAGTTCAAAAGGGGCAGAAGATGCCTGGACAGTATGGAAATAGCAAAGTGACTGTTAAAAATGAAGTTGTATCATTCGATGCTGAAAATGGAATATTAGTACTAAAAGGCTCAATCCCTGGACATAATGGAGCTAGAGGGTTGGTAAGGATTGTGAAATAATGGGTGCAAAAGTTGTAAAATTGGATGAGCTTCCAAAAGATTTTATGGATATAAATCCACATAATCTATATCTATATTGTAAAGCTTACTTAGCGTCTCAAAGAGCAAATAGTGCACATACTAAAAATAGAAGTGCAGTAAGTGGTGGTGGTAAAAAACCTTTCTCTCAAAAGGGTGGAGGTAGAGCTAGACAAGGGTCAATAAGAGCTCCACAATTTAGAGGTGGTGGAGTTGTATTTGGTCCATCAAATGGAAAGAACTACAACCAGAAGGTTAACAAGAAGCAGAAGAGGTTAGCTCTAAAGTATGCAATTAGTGAACATGCAAAAAATGGGACGCTATTTGTATTGGATAGTATTGTAGTTGAGTCTGGAAAGACTAGAGATGCAAAGAGATTTGTAGATAGTCTAAATCAGAGAAATATATTGATTGTAAAGAGTTCAATAGATGAGAAGAGCTATCTAGCTTTTAGAAACATTCCAAATGTTTGTCTAATTGAGTTGAATGAACTAAATGCTTACCTTACAGCAAAATATCACTCATTAGTAGTTGAGAAAGCTGTATTGGATAAATTGACAAAAGAGAGCTAAAATGGCAGATATTACAGATATAAAAGCGATAGTATATACCGAAAAGACTCTTGAGCTTCAAGAGAGAGGCATTATTGTTGTTCAGACAAGCCCAAGAGTTACAAAGAGTGGTCTAAAGGCTATATTTCAAGAGTATTTTGGAATTAAACCTCTAAAGGTTAACTCTATGAGAGTTAGTGGAAAGGTTAAGAGATTCAAAGGTGTCAAGGGTAAGAGAGCAGATTTTAAAAAGTTCTATGTGCTACTACCAGAAGATGCAAAAATAGAAAGCTTAGC
>JAADDP010000176.1 GCA_013153825.1 Campylobacterota bacterium | reverse complement strand
CTATTTGCTATATGCAATAGCTCCTCTGTCAATCTATCTGCAACCTCCTCTCTCCTCTTCATGGTCTCTGCTCTACTCTCCTTGGAGAAGTCTGTATTTAGTAGTCTATTCTGATACTCAAGCCATAACCTCTTCACATTTAGGACTCTAGATAGAAGCTCCTTATCCTCTAAATTATCCCTATTCTTAATTAGATTGTGGAGAGTTCTCTTAAATAGCTCTCCACTACTCATAAGGCTATTCCTATTTCTATCCGATTTTAAATTATTTGCAATTAGGAGTAGCTCCTTAGCCATCTTCTGACTCAACATACGCTCTTTTCCAGCTAAATTTATGGTCTGGGCAAGTTGAGGCTCAATATCCCCTCTATCTCGATACATCTCAACGACGATATTTACCAACCTCAACAGCTCAACGCTCCTTCTATCAATAGCCTCAAGGGTCTCCCTATCGCTATTACCATCTGCCACCTTTAGGATATCACCCTTAAATGGTCCCCACTCCCTAGATACGCCATCTAAGGCTCTCAATATATTTACATCTGTAGTCTCTGTTAAATTTAACTCTCTATTCCCATGGTATAGACCACTCAATATCTTATCGAACAGCTCTACACTATCTAAGAGCATATCTCTATTAAAATCGACATCAATCCCTCTTGCTATCAATAGAGCCTCTTTACTCATCTTCTGTGTCAACATTCTCTCTTTTCCAGCAAGATTGATTGTACTCTTGATATCTGCAGATATCTGTATCGAAAAAGCCATAAAGCAAAAAAATATACCTCTTTTCATAATATAGCACCTTTTGTTTAAATAAACATATTTTAGCACTTTTATCAAATTTTACCAATCTTCATCATCCCCATTTATTGCAAATACACCATCTACACCTATAAAAGCCTGCTCTATCCTATCAAAGCTCCTCTCCTCAAGGGCATTTGCAAGTCTACTTGTTGATGATTTTCCTAAATATCTCTTCGCCTTATCCAGATTATAGTAGTACCTGAGACTATTTATCCTCTTCCCCTTAAACCAGCTCGATACAACCATATAGTCATCTGTTACACTCTCTACCTTTGAGTATGCTCCATTTTCGCTAAATGTATCTGCAAACATATATAATTTACTATTATCTACTAGATATTTAGCCTCCCTCATATTCATCTCCCCCACTATCGGTTGATACTTCACCTTAAATCCACCAAATGATAGCTTTATTAAGAGGTCACTCCTCCCATCTGGAGACTTATATGTCAAGTAGAATTTGTGACCACTTAAAATTCTCTTACTAAAGCTATCTATCTCTACATCTCTACTCTCACTTTTAGCTCTAATCTCCTCCACTATTGATGACTCTTTCACAACTGGTGCTGTAGATGCAAACTTCACATACCCCCTCTCTTTTACTCTATATGGTTGGGTTGTGACCGTTTCAGGATGGGTGTAGACTCTCCTCACATCGCCCCTATCTACTCTATAGTCCCTAAATATACTCCTCCCCAGTATGTGAGGTGAACTCTTTATCTCTGAGTCTGGAAAGTATCTTCTATATCTATGCAACTCTCTCTTAAGAGCATCTAACTTTCTAGTATAGTATGCGTATGGAACTAACCACCCATTCAGCTCTAAAACAACTATATGAGAACGCATATCGGAGGGGAGTCCATCTATACTCTTCTCGAGAACTATCCAATTTTTAAAACTTCCAAGCTTAATGTAGTAGAATTTTTGAGCAACTATGGGGCTGTTTAAGATTAAGAAAAATAGAACTGCTTTTAGCACTTTAAGTTTTTGAACCTTTTTTAACCATAATTATAGCAGATAATGGTTATGGATTGCTACTATCTCTAACATCACTCCACTCTAGATAGAGTTTATGTAGTCTGGCATTCTCCTCCTTCAACCTCTCAATCTCCTGTTTAAGCAGTCTCTCCTGCCTCTCAAGTTGACCTAATCTATGGAGTGAGCTATCTCCATAGATTAACTTTGCAATATATATACCTAGAAGAATCACAACAATAAAGTTGCCAAAAAATACCTTTATGGATAGCCCAAATAACCTATTTGACTTTTTTATTAAAGGGATATCCTCCATCTTTTAACCTAAAATTTGAATAGAGTTCCACCTAGATACTCATATCCACTTATTAAATCCTGCTCTATATTTAGAAGTCTATTATATTTTGCAATCCTATCACTTCTAGCTGTTGAACCTGTCTTTATCTGTCCTGTATTTAGAGCCACTGCAAAATCTGCAATAAATGAGTCCTCGCTCTCTCCTGAACGGTGGCTCATAACGCATCTATAGCCACTTCTTTGAGCTAATCTTACCGTCTGCATAGTCTCGCTTACCGTTCCTATCTGGTTTGGCTTTATCAAAATTGAGTTTCCAATACCCCTCTCAATCCCTTCAGCTAAAATTTTGGCATTTGTAACAAATAGGTCATCTCCTACAAGTTGAACTCTATCTCCAAGCCTCTTAGTCAACTCAGCCCAGCCAGACCAATCATCTTCACTAAGCCCATCTTCAATAGATACAATAGGGTATTTAGATATTAGCCTCTCATAGTAATCTATCAACTCTGAGCTAGTAAGCTCTCTACTCTCAGACTTTAACTCATAGTTCCCTCTCTCATTTACAAGCTCACTCGAAGCTACATCTAGAGCTATTACAATATCCTCTCCAGCTCTATATCCAGCCTTCTCAATAGCCTTCATGATAACCTCAATCGGCTCTTCATTACTCTTTAGATTTGGGGCAAATCCACCCTCATCACCAACGGCTGTACTCTCACCCATCTCATCTATAATCTTCTTTAGATGTTGATATGTCTCACTAACTGCCCTTAGACCCTCTCTAAAGTTATCAAACCCAATAGGCATAACCATATACTCTTGAAAGTCGACAGAGTTATTTGCATGCTCTCCACCATTTATAATATTAAACATAGGGACGGGAAGAGTTAGAGCATTTGAGCCTCCTAGATATCTATATAGAGGGATATTTAGACTTCTAGATGCAGCCCTTGCTACTGCCATTGAGACACCCAAAGTTGCATTTGCTCCGAGATTTGAGTAGTTATCTGTCCCATCTAACTGCTTCATAATTATATCTATACCAGCTTGGTCATATGGGGAGAGACCAATTAGCTCATCAGCTATCCTCTCATTTACATTACTACAAGCCTTTAAGACACCCTTTCCAAGATATCTACTATCTTTATCTCTTAGCTCTAGTGCCTCCCTCTTACCTGTACTTGCACCACTTGGCACAATTGCTAGAGCAGAGACTCCATTACTTAGAGTTACAGTAGCCTGTACAGTTGGATTTCCTCTACTATCCATAACCTCAATAGCTCTTACATCATCAATAAAGACCATCTTTATACCTTTTTTAGTGAAAATTTTAAAATGTTATCATATTCTCTATAAGATAATAGTTCTAGATTTTATCTATTCCAACTTACAAGATATATCCATAGAGTTCAAAAGCAAACCATTTCTAACTATTTTTATTAATTTAAAACAAATTTAATTAAATATTAGTTTTTTTTAATATAAAAAAATATATAATAACAATTGAAATTGAATGAAAAGGAAAGTTATGAACAAATCTATTTTTAGCTTAATGTTAATAACATTAGGTCTTTATTGATGATGTAAGAGCTATTGAGGTTATGGATAGTAGA
>JAADDP010000112.1 GCA_013153825.1 Campylobacterota bacterium | reverse complement strand
TATATGTTTCTAATAGAGGCGATAATAGCCCTTCTCTCCTTTCTTGTTCTGCTTAAACAAAAATAAAATAGGATATAATTCCTATTGAAAATATCCAATTTTTAGGTAGATCTATGCAACTTTTAAAATTTTTATTTGGAATTGTACTTGTTGAAGTTATAACGGTAAGTCTCGTATATATATCTAGTAGTAGTCAAATATCAAGTGACTTAATAGTGAAACTGGTTATCCCTCTACTCTTTATAGCTCTTATAATATCTTTTTGGTTTACATCTATTACAAAATACCACAATACTGATTTAGTAAATAGGATGAAGATGGAGTTTGCGAGTGAGAGGGAGGAGCTTAAGTTAAGTGCAGAGAAGGCGAAGAGGGAGATAGAGAGAGAGGCTCAAAAGGAGGCTCAAAGAAATATCCTGAAGGAGACAACAAAGACTCAAGCGAAGGCGAACTTTAAAGTTGGAGCATCATTTGCAGGTGTATTGGGTATAGGTGTTCTCTTTGTATTTGCACAGATGGTTACAGTTGGTCTCATCGCTCTAAGTGCCACAGGTGGTGCTATTGGTGGATACTACCTCAGAGGAAAGAGGCAGAGAAGGCTGGAGATTGAGGGTGAAGTTAGAAATATTGAGATTGAGAATAGAAAAGATGCAAAGCTTTTAAAATTCAATAAAAAATAGTATAATGGCAGTTTGGATAGGTACAATAGGTAGTTGCTGGTATCCCCATTTTGGGTTACGAGAGGAAAGTCCGTGCTACATGTGAGACGGGACTCCACCTAACGGGTGGCCAGAGTAATCTGAGGGCAAGTGCAACAGAGAGAAGACAGCTACCATAGGGTAGCAATAGGTGAAACGGTGGTGTAAGAGACCACCAGTATCTATGGTAACATAGGTAGCTAGGTAAACCCAGTCCGTAGCAAGAGACACATGGTAAAGAGTCTCACACTAAATTAGTGTCTCGCTCGAGCGTTATGGTGACATAACGCCTAGATAAATAACTACCCACGACAGAACACGGCTTATCGTTGTGCCTTCCATCTCTATTTAATCTACAACTTAGGATAGTTAGATGCTTTTTGATAAAAATAATAGATTTAATCTCGCAAACTTAATAACATTTGGAAATATAGCCTCTGGAGTTGTGGCTATTCACTTTATACTAAATGGTGAGTACCTTATAGCTATAGTTCTAGCTTGGATTGCTGGAGGGTTGGATATATTAGATGGTAAAGTGGCTAGACGATTTAAACTCTCAACAGAGTTTGGAGTTCAATTAGATAGCTATGCAGACTTCATATCGTTTGTAGTAATGCCATCATTTCTACTCTACTATGCAATTACTGAGGGGGCTTCAGATTTTACAAAGATTATAGTTGGTGTTATATTTTTAATATACATTATATCAGGATTGAGAAGATTAATTGAGTTCAATATAAAAGTTGAAGTTGGGGAGGCAGAAAAGTATTTTACAGGAGTTCCAACACCATTAGGGGCTATATTGCTATGGCTTCTATACCTAACATTTTCATATAATCTAATACCAAATCCATATATAATATCTACCTTAGTGCTACTTATAGCTTGGTCACTAAATAGCAGAATAAAGATACCACATCCATAGGATAGTGGTATAAAATATAATGGTTGGAACTCCATACCTCCCTTTTCATATTTACATAATATCCAGTTTGCAGTATAATACCCCCTATGAATAAGAAAAGTAGATATCTATTCTCAATTTTATTAATATTAATATTATCTTTCTCTACAGAAATCATGATTTTAAATATTACTTCTTCTGAAGTATCAAAAAAAGAGAGATTTATAAAACTTACAGCCATGCCAGATTTAGCAATATCGACAGAGACAACATATATAAGGTCTAAAACTTTAGCAGATATATTCTCAATATATCAAGATGACCCAGCTCTAGTTGAACACTTTCCATCTACATTTACATACAATATAGAGATTAAGGAGTAGTTTTGAGAAGAGGGATAAATCTATATCTAATTGAGTTTGCAATAAACTCTCTACTTAGAGAAAAGTGGAAAAATATCTTTATATTTATAACATTTACACTCCTAATTGCACTACTAAGCTCTATGTTTCAGATAGCCTCATCAATTCGCTATGAGTTAAGTTTGAGCTTAGAGTCTCTTCCCGATATCTTTATCCAGAAGAGAAAGGCTGGAAGAGTATATGATATTGAGGTAGATAGGGTAGATAGAATATTGGAGATTGAGGGGGTTAAGAGTGCAAAACCTAGAGTCTGGGGATACTACTATTTTGAGAATGGTGGGGTGAATCTCTCTATTGTAGGTATAGACCAATACCAAACCCAATATAGAGATACTCTAAAAAGTATCGTCTCAAGATTTGATTTTGATGAGTTAGATAGAAATAGTAGTATGGTAGTTGGAGTTGGGGTAAAGAGAGCCTTAGAGGAGAGCTATTATGATAGATACTTTAATTTTATAAGACCAGATGGGACAATTAAAAAGGTCTATATTGCAGGTGTATTTGATAGTAATATCTCACTAGAGGCAAATGATATGGTGGTAGTCTCCCAAGAGAGCTTTAGAGATATATTTCAGATGGATAGCTCCCTTGCCACCGATATTGTAGTAGAGGTTCCAAATAGGAGTGAAATCCCAACAGTAGCAACAAAGATAAAGCTTCTATATCCAGATACGAGAGTATTAACAAGAGATGATTTAAAAGTTAGCTACCAAAATATATTTGACTATAAACAGGGGATATTTCTAACTCTATTTATTATTGCCATATTTACATTCTTTATTATAATATATGATAAGCTAAGTGGACTAAATAGCCAAGAGAAGAGAGAGATAGGCATCTTAAGGGCTGTTGGGTGGAGTATGGAGGATATCTTAAAGGAGAGGTTCTATGAGGCATCTATTATCTCTATTTTATCATTTGTTTTAGGGTATATTATCTCTTTATACTATGTATATATCTTAAAAGCTCCACTCCTTAGAGGGGTATTTGAGGGCTACTCAAAGCTTAGAACAGAGTTTAATCTACCCTTTCACTTCGATACCCAAATAGCTATAATGCTATTTCTACTTACAGTTCCAATCTATATTGGAGCAAACATTATCCCAGCATGGATTGCATCTTCAATAGATATTGATGAGGTGATAAAATGATAACTCTTAGAGATGTATCAAAGATATATAGAAGTGGAGATAGAGAGATAAAGGCTCTAGATAACGTTAGTTTTCAGATAGAAAAGGGCGAAAAGGTTCTCTTAAAAGGGGTTAGTGGAAGTGGAAAAAGCACAATCCTCTCGCTAATTGCAGGGGTCACAAAGCCGACAAGTGGAGATATTATTGTAAATGGAAAGAGAGTATCAAAACTTCAAGATAGGTTCTCCTCAAAATTTAGACAAGAGACCATAGGTTTTATATTTCAAAAGTTTAACCTAATTCCAAATATATCTGCTTTTGATAATATTGTAGTTCCAATTATTCCACTAAATTTAGATAGCCAAGAGATTGAAAAGAGGGTTAAAAAACTTTTAGAAAAATTTAATCTAGAACATAGAAGAGATATTCTAGTAAAAAATCTATCAGGTGGAGAACAGCAGAGAGTAGCAATCGCTAGGGCATTGATAAACAGTCCAGAGATAATTATAGCAGATGAACCAACAGCAAATTTGGATAGAAAACTCTCACTAGATTTTATTGAAATTTTAAAATCCCTAAAGGATAAGACAGTTATTATTG
>JAADDP010000154.1 GCA_013153825.1 Campylobacterota bacterium | reverse complement strand
ATATAGAGCTGAATTTAGGTGGAAAGGGGAAGATTATATATATCTTATAAATGGGCAATCTGGCAGGGTTGTGGGGGAGAGACCATATAGTATTATTAAGATAGCCACTCTACTGTTGACTATATCACTAATTGTTTTAAGCATATATATATACTCAAATCGCTAATTTAGCCTAAATATCAACTTAACGGATACCCCTCTAATTGGAAATATAGATGCTATATTATCTGGAATATCAACTGGGAATGACTCTTTTACAGCTCTTATAACTGCCCCTTTAAGGATATTTGGTGCATCAGATGTTCTTATATTTGAGACATCTCCATCTGAATTTATATCAAATGTAACCCTTACAACCCCCTCAATTCCAAGCCTCTTAGCCCTTCTAGGATATCGTTTGTTAAGATTTATACTCTCTCTAATTCCACTTAGAAACTCCCTCTTCTCCCCACTTAAATTTTTACCACCTCCTGTTGATGGTTTAATCTCTCTACGCTTCTCTATAGGTTTAGCCCTCTCAACCCTATCTTCTGCTCTACTCTGGTGATACTCACTTGGGGGTGTCATAGTTTCAGCTGGTGGAGTATATCTCTGATATTCTATATACTCCTCAATCGGCTCAGGTTCTGGGGTTGCTACTGGAGTTGCTATCGGTCTATTTTTCACCCTCTCTACAACTCTCCTCTCTATGTGGCTACTCTCCTCTATTTTTCTCCTCTTCTTAGCCCTATGGTGAACTTTAGCTCTTCTCTTAAGCCTCTTTCTATTTCGTTTTACCCTTTTAACCCTCTTTCGCCTCTTAATTTTACGTTTTATTTTGGGTTTTGCCTCTACCCTCTTAGCAATCTTCATAGGCGTAGGTATAGGAGGAGGTTTAATAAGAGCTATCTTTACAATCTCTGCTCTCTCCCTCTTAATCTCTCTCTTAAAATTTAAGGTGTATATCCCATATATAAGTGATATGTATATTAGAGCTGTGGCCATAAATGAGTAGATATATCTGCTACTTCCCATCTCTCTCTGTCATAATACCTAAATTCTCATACCCATTAGATTTCAATATATCAAGAAGATATACAAACCTCTCAAACTTTACAGAGCGATCGCAATAGAGGGTTATATTTACACTTCTATTATGCTCCTTGAGCCTCTCTTCCAACCTATCTTGCTCTATCTTCTCCCTATTAAATATGATATCTCCAACATCTGTTATGGATATATTAAGCTCCTCAACCTTACGGCTCTTTATACTCTCTCCATCTGCTGTTGGTAGTTTCAACTCTATAATTCCAAGTTGGATAAAGGAGGCTGTTGTCAATACTATTACCAGAATTACCAACATAATATCTATAAATGGGACAACATTTATGGTATCAAACCTTCTTAGCCTCACCTCTTCTCCTCTCTAGTATCTCCCACTTTGCCAAGATTACATCCACCTTTCTAATGAGATGGTTATAGAAGAATATGGCAGGAATTGCTACAGCGAGACCCATGGCAGTAGCTTTTAGTGCAAGTGCTAAAGATGTCATAATACTCTTTACATCAAGGTTTCCACTCTCTCCTAAAGTGTAAAATGTAACTATTATCCCAAGCACCGTCCCGAGTAATCCAACATATGGAGCATTTGCCCCAAAGCTGGATAAGATAGATATATTATTTGTAATATCTATCTCTAATCTCTCTTTTGTTGAGTATTTTGAGATATCTAGTTTTCTGAAAAAAAGAACTCTCTCTATCCAAAAAAATAGTGTAAGAAAACTCATAAAGCCCAATATACCCATAATAGCGTAATCTACAATCTTACTAATTAACTCAATATCCATAAAATATATCCTATTTTATAAATAGGTCTGCCAGTGCATCTGTACTCTTTGTCTTCTCAACCTCTCTAGGTTTCTCTCTCTCCGTGATACCCTCAATCTCGTTTAGCTCAAGAGCGTAACCGGTAAGCATAGAGGCCAATCTAATATTTATACCATCTTTTCCTATAGCCTTCGCCTTCTGGTCTGCAGTGATATTAATCAATGCTCTCTTCTTTTTTCTATTTGTAATCTTTACGCTCTGAACTATTGCAGGTGATAAGGCTCTTGTGATAAATACCTCCGGCATCATAGCATACTCTATACAATCTATATTTTCGCCATTTAGTTCTCTACTCACTGCATTAATTCTCGTCCCCTTAACACCTACTGTAGCACCTATCGCATCTATATTTGGATACTCCGTTTTAAGTGCAATTTTTGCTCTCTGCCCAGGTATTCTAGCCGATGCAACAATCTCAACCCTATTATCGGCAATCTCTGGAACCTCTTTCTCCATAAGTCTCTCTAAAAACTTTGGAGCTGTTCTGGTAAGCTCTAGAAACATACCATGCTCTCTATCTATATTGACATATCTCAATAGTGCTTTTAGGGTATCTCCTATTCTAAATTTTTCACCCTTTATTCTATTTCTTTGACTTAAAATACCCTTTAACTCACCAATCTCAATATATGTATTCTCCTTATCGTCAACTCTGGTGACTGTTCCTATTAAGATAGTTCCTATCTTCTGCTTATACTTCTCAAATAGAACTCTCTCGACTCTCCTCTGGATGTGATATTGAAGCTCCTGATATAGGTTTGCTGATGCAGTTCTACCATAATCCTCTATATTAAACTCGCTTCTAAGTTCATCCTCAACATCAATATCATCTCCATATATCTCTCTAGCCTCTGAGAGGGATATGTATCTATCTTGGTTCTTTTTAAGGAGTAGTCTCTCATCCTCATCATCGAGAACTGTAGTAACCTGCTCTATCTTATAATCTCTCTTATCCATATCTATTATGGCCTCAAAATATGGAGCTTTGCTTCTACTACACCTCTTTGCAGTATTTATCAACGCCTCTTTAAAGGCATCTATGGCAGACTCTATCGGTATATTCTTCTCATGAGCCATAGCATCTATAATATCAACAATCTTTTCCATTAATCTAGTCCTTTTTATATAAACTTAACAATGTGTTACTAAACTAGGTGAATTTGTTAGCTGTTTTGGGGGAGATGAATTATAGCTAAACTTACCTTTAAGTAAAATAGGTATAATAATTTTAAACATAAATACAACATATTATATACTATTTCTAAGGACTAAAAGATTATGGAACTGAAATTAGCAAGAACCTCACTAAACGCCACCCCTAAAGGGATTAGATTGGAAGATATTGAGGAGAATTTAGATAAAAAATCCATATTTTACTTTGATAAAGATAACTCCCATAAAGATTTAAAAAATCTAATAGAGTACTTTGAAGATCAGGGCTACTCTGTCTATATGAGAGAGGTTAAACATGGGCTGAATGAGAGTGACTACATATATGAGATACATATTGTAAATTGAGATAGGGTATGGGTAAAAAACTTTATATAGAGACTCTAGGTTGTGCAATGAATGTTCGAGATAGCGAACATATTATAGCTGAACTCAATAAGAGAGAGCCATACGATTTAACAGAGAATTTAAGTGAGGCAGATTTAATAATCATCAATACATGTAGTGTTAGGGAGAAGCCTGTCTCAAAGCTATTCTCCGAAATTGGTATTTTTAGAAAATATAAGAAACCATCTGCAAAGATTGGAGTTGCAGGTTGTACAGCCTCTCATCTTGGTAGAGAGATAATAGATAGAGCCCCTATAGTAGATTTTGTCATTGGGGCTAGAAATGTATCTAAGCTATCTAAAGTCATGGATAAGAGACATGCTGTTGAGATAGATATAGATTATGATGATAGCACATACCAGTTTGGGGAGTATAGGGCAAACCGATTTAAAGCGATGGTAAATATATCTGTTGGTTGCGATAAATCATGCACATACTGCATAGTCCCCGCAACTAGGGGTGATGAGATATCCATTCCGAAAGATATCATCATAAGAGAGGTGAAAAGGGCTGTTGAGAGTGGTGCAAAGGAGGTTATTCTCCTTGGACAGAATGTCAATAATTATGGAAAGCACTTTACGGCACCAGATGAGCCTAGTATAAACTTCACACAGCTACTAAGAGAGGTGAGTAGAGTTGATGGGGTTGAGAGAATACGTTTCACATCTCCCCACCCACTCCATATGGATAATGAGTTTCTAGAGGAGTTCGCATATAACCCTAAAATATGTAAACAGATTCATATTCCCCTTCAGAGTGGTTCAACTAAAGTTTTGAGGGAGATGAAGAGAGGCTATAGTAAAGAGTGGTTTTTAGATAGATGCGAAAAGGTTAGAGAGCTTGTTCCAGATGTAGCCATATCCACCGATATTATAGTAGGTTTCCCTGCAGAGAGCGATAAGGATTTTCAAGATACGATGGATGTTCTAGAGAGGGTTAAATTTGAGCAGATATTCTCATTTAAATACTCTCCAAGACCTCACACAAAAGCATCATCATTCCCAAATCAAGTTCCAGATGAGATAGCATCAGCTAGACTTACATCTCTTCAGAAGAGACATAGAGAGATACTTGATAATATTCAGAAGAGGGAACTTGGGAGAGTCCATAAGGTATATTTCGATGAGTTAAAGGCAAATGGTAGGGTATCTGGTAGAACAGATAGTGGAAAACTGGTAACTGTTATGGGGAGTGAAGAGTTACTTGGAAAAATTTGTGATGTAGAGATTATCAAAACTTCCCTATACTCTCTAGAGGGAAAAGCTGTGTGAAGAGAAGGGTAGAGAGATTTCTTCTCTTAAATATAGCACCAGCTCTCCTATTTCTGATTATGAGGCTCTTCTGGTTAACATATAGAAAGAGATACCACTTTATAGATGAGCCTCTGGGTGGACAGATTATTGCTGTAAGTTGGCATGGGGAGCTTTTTATATCTCCACAGATGTATAGAAGACTCTATCCAGATGATAGAACCTCAGCAATCATCTCAAAACATAGGGATGGGGATTTTATTGCAAAAGTTCTAGACCATTTTAAAATTATGCCAGTTAGAGGCTCTACAAATAGGGGGGCTAGGTCTGCTCTGATTGACTCTCTAAAGGCTTTAAGGAGAGGAGAAAATCTTCTAATAACACCTGATGGGCCAAGAGGTCCGAGATACTCTGTAAGTGCCGGTGCTGTAGCACTAGCTATGAAGAATAGGCTACCAATAATGGTTATAAGCTATAGAGCCTCCTCATATTGGCAACTAAATAGCTGGGATAGATTTACAATTCCAAAGCCATTTAGTAGAGTCGATATATACCATCAAACCTTCAGAGTTGAGGAGTCCAAAGATAGGGCAGTGGAGAGGTTGAAGGGGATTATGGAGAGATACTCTATTTAATCTCCAACATCCTCTCTAGGGCTAGGTTTGCATACTCTATTGTTCTATCATCTACGATAATCTCATTTATAGGCTCACCATCCTCAATTGATTTTAGAGTTAAGTATAAATCTTCAATAGTTGTCTCATTCATCGTTGGACACTCAGGCTTTGTAGAAGATAGTACATATGTGTTTCTATCCCTCATCCTATTTACTAGGTTATACTCTGTCCCCACAGCCACCTTCTCTTCAGGGTCAAGTGAATTTACATATTTTATTAATTGGGAGGTAGAGCCTACGAAATCGGCTACAGCCACAACAGATGGGTCACACTCAGGGTGAACTGCAATCTTTATATCTGGATATCTCTCTCTATAAAACTCTACATCATCTACCGTAAAGAGTTGATGGACTGAACAGAAGCCATTAAAGCAGATGATATCTGCCTCTTTTGGGTCACAATCACCCTCACCAATAACACAAGATTTAAGCCCCATGGAGTTTGCAAAGTTCTGCCCTAAACATCTATCTGGTACAAATAGTATCTTCTTTCCACTCTCTAGACCCCTCTCTATTATCTTATAGGCATTTGATGAGGTACAGACGAGACCCCCCATCTCTCCAACCTTAGCTTTTACTGTGGCATCACTATTTATATATGTAATAGGTAAAATTTTATCTCTTGGGATACCTCTCTCTACCATATAATTAACACTATCTTCAAAGTAGCTACTATCTATCATTCTAGCCATAGCACAACAGGCGATTTTAGGCATTAGAACTCTCTTCTCTGGAGCGATTATCTTTACACTCTGCCCCATGAAGCCCACTCCACAAAATATTACCCAAGGGTTATCATCAGCTTTACACTTTCTAGCCAACTCTAGACTATCTCCTGTAATATCTGCCAACTCAAAAACCTCATCTCTCTGGTAGAAGTGACCTACAACCGTAACAGAAAGCTCTCTCTTTAACCTCTCTATCTCTGCTCTATAATCTATACTCAACTCAATTCACCTATTTTTTTTTTTAAAATATCATATTTTTATTTAAATTTTTAGATATTTATATGGAGTGAGCAGTTTTTTTTTACATTTGTAAAAAAAGATGGATAATTAATATCCAATTTATAATTGAACACTATAATTGAGATTAAAAAAGATAGACTTAGGAAAATTGTATGGATATACAGCAGAAGAGACTCATAGGAGCAAAGATACTTGGGGGGATTACTCTAATATTGATGTTGATATCACAACCTAGATATGAGATATCTATAGATATCATAGGATTTACTCTAATTGTGCTATCAGGAGTAGGACGGATATGGTCATCTGCATATATAGCAGGTTTAAAGAGTAAGAGGGTTATATCATATGGTCCATACTCAATTATGAGAAACCCTCTATACTTCTTCTCCTCTCTAGGGTTTATAGGAGCTGGTCTAACTTTCGGTTCAACTCTTATTACACTACTTCTAGTATTCACCTTTGCCATAACTCACATACCGATAATTCTATATGAGGAGAGGAGACTACTCTCCATATTTGGAGATGAATTTAGAGACTATATGGAGAGAGTTCCAAGATTCTTTCCAAAACTATCACTACTAAATAATCCAAAAGAGGCGAAGTTCTACCCAAAGCAGTTTACAAAATCTGTTAGAGAGGCTACACTCATAATATTTAGCTATGCAATAATAAAGGTAATCGTCTGGCTTCACATGGCTGATATACTACCTAATATAATCTAGCCCAACTCTACCCTTGGGTCAAATATTCTATATGATATGTCTGTCAATATGAGACCAACTATATACATGAATGAACCTAAGAATACCATCGCCTTAACCACTCCAAAGTCTTGAGACCTAATTGCATCTATTGTGTAGCTCCCTAAACCAGGAATACCGAAAAATGACTCCATAATGAGACTCCCCATAAATAGAGTGGGGATTATAACAACAACTCCAGTTAAAATAGGGAGCATAGCATTTGGTAGTAGATGTTTAAATAGTATCTGAATCTCGGATAGCCCCTTAGCTCTAGCCGTTTTAATATACTCCCTATTTATCTCCTCTAGAAATATACTCCTATACCATCTTGTTGTAGAGCCTAGTCCAGCAAATATAGATATTGCTATGGGTAGTGCTATAAACCTCAAGCTACTTATGCCATCTCCATACCCTGAGATTGGAAACCAGTGCCACATCTTTGAGAATATAACCTGCCCCAATATGATATAGAATAGAGAAGATACCGACATAATCATCACGGTCACTACTGTAGCAACTCTATCCAGTAGGCTATCTCTAAATAGGACAAGTAGCATAGCTAAGGATATATTTATAGCCAATCCAATTATAAGTGTGGGAATTGCCAACATTAAACTTGGAATAGCTCTAGATTTTATATCCTCCCAAATATCCCTGCCACTATCGGAGCTTCCAAAATCAAATCTAAATAGTCTGCTGGACTCTTGAAAGAATAGTGTATCGCTAAATCTCTCAAATCCATCTCTCTTCTCATTTATAAATAGAGGTCTATTGTAACCTCTCTTCTCCTTCCACGCCTCTATCATCTCTGGGGTAACCTGTTTAGCCCCAAGTTGACTTCTGGCCATATCATCGGGGCTATTTACCATAAAAAAGAGCATAAATGTTATGAGATTTACCCCTATAAGTATAGGTATTGCGTAAATAACCCTCTTAATTATATAAATTAGCATATGGAGATTTTATCTAAATAAGAGGAAAACTCCTCTTATTTACCAATCCAATTTACGTGATGGGGCTAGATTGGGTTTTATATCAATTACATTACCTGTAGAGCCGACACCACTCCATGTTGAGTTTATATCAGAACCCCTAACTACAAAGTAGTCTATACCATCTCTACTCTTTTCCGAATATCTATGTTGAGGAGATGGATGCATAAATACCTTATAGCTCTGTACTCCAACAGGATTTGTAAACTTTGTGGTTACCGTTCCATTTCTACCCTTTGGAAACTGAATAGGGAATGTTGGATTTGAGATAGTTGAGAATGTCAATACATTTGGGTCATTGCTATCTGGGATAAGCTCAATGACATCACCATCAACACTCCTATTGTGGTCTATTGAGATAAACCAGCCACTCTGAGCTCTAGGAGAGCTACTCTTAATTGTATGGTTTGTTAAATTCTTATCCATACAGTACTTTAAATCGACATTAATTCCACAAAATATCTCAATCTGCATAGGGGTTCTCACAAATGCCACATTATTAAAGTTTATATTTGGGTAGTTTCTCTTATCTGGTGAGACCCTTGAGCAGTAGAAGTTCTTAATTATGTCTCCAAGATATCTATATCCTCTCGGTATATGTGGGTCTAAGCTATCTCTTCCCTCTGCGATTGAGTAGGCATCTGTTGAGTTAACATCCACATTTCTAAATTCAAGTTGAATTGGATTTGTAGGCTCAAATAGACTCTTTGCAATATTATATCTTAAATCTATAAATAGAGTTCCATTATTATCATCTATAAACTTATCTTTTGGGATTAACATCGATGTGAGATTTCTAAACTCTCTATCTCTGGTCACAAGTGGTATATTCTCATTGTTAAACTTCAGAAGTCTCACAAACTTTATAGGTGAGCCTTTTGCCGTCTGAATTCCTACATCTCTACCATTATCAGATATAGATGTTACATTTAGGTCAAACAGTATATCTTCACCGAAGCAGTTACATGTAAAGTTTGTTGTTGTAACTCCATCTTTACCCTTAGCCACTATATTACCACTATATGAGATTGCTACGCTATCAAATGTGGAGTTTAAATCGGTCATATAGATAAAGTCATTGTGGTTCGTGGTTGGAATATTCTTCAACTTTAGATATAGGTCAAAGTGGTGTGGATAGAGCGATATATTTATATCATCTACACTTGAACTAGATATACTACATCCAGACTTTGAGTTTGGGTCATCCGATACGTGGGAGCTATTTATATCACAATCGCCATTTGGAAAGTCCACCATAGCCCAGCTACTATCTTCAACATGTAAGGCGTATGGGCCAACCTCAGATACTCTCAAGAGATTTATACTCTCTCCATCATCAAACTTTATATTTTTGTTATAGTCTATCTTTTTTGAACATGCACTATTCCCCTTATCGAGAAAGTTTAGAGACCTTAAGGCAAAACTGTTATAGCCTATGGAGTTGTTCTTCTCGTTACCTTTATATGTAGATGCTATGACCGTGAGATTGTAATCATACCCAGCAGATGCTCTAAATGGGGAGACCTTTAATGGAGGAGTATTCATTGCTCTGGCAACTCCATTATCAGATATCGTTATATGGAAATAGGCTGGTCTAATTGCAAAGTTATCTCTGGCATCTGTATAGTCTATCTTTGGAAGAGCCTCAAAGCAGGCTTTTGGAGTATCGTTACAGTCAACCCTCATAAGAGAGCCATTATCCTCTAAACCGTAGAATATCCTAAATCTAGCTCTCTTTGTTGCAGGGAGCTTATCTAGGTCATTCGGTATGAGGTTATCTGCCCTAGTTGTATTTAAAAAGTATCCATACTTATCATACATTGAGAGATTTGTATCCTCATTTATTAGAGATATCTTTACAACAATTCTATCTAGATTCTGCTCTTCAGTCATATTCTCATCATATAGTAGTAGAGAGTAGTCAAAGTCTCGTCCAACAATCTGTGTGAACCAAGCATTTCTCTCTTTTGTATTAATCTTATACTGCCCACTATGTGTCATCTCTACATTAAAAGTTCCTCTGAACTGACCTCCATTATTATCTGTCAATCCAATATCGTAGTCGTGGCTATTCTCTCCCGACCCAGCTGTGGTAAATGTTATATATGCATATCCAGATAGACTCAACTTAGCATCTGAATCTACCCTATCTGGATAGTCGGAGAAGTTCCCATCTCTATCATCAACTGTGAGATATAGACCATTTAGAGGTGTCCCATCTACACCTCTTCCATTCTGAAATTGAGTTCTATCAATACATAGTGTATATGTTGTATCCTCCTGTAGCCCTGGAGTTGAGCTTCTAGTATTGAAGTTTGTATGGTTAAATATGAAGTTACCATTGCTATCCGTCGTTGTAACATTCTCATCACTATTTGGATTACATCTAATACCCTTATTTAGCGTCAACTTCACATTTGCAATTCCACTCTCATTTGCATCTTGAATTCCATCTCCGTTACTATCCATCCATACTCTATTTCCAATCTCAACTGGTGGAACGGCCTCCATTGTCTCAATATCACCCAGACCGTTAGATTTACCGATTTTTGATAGCCTGTAGTGTATTATCTCATAACCGAGATACTTAGTCTCTCCCATCTCCTCATAAGCTCTATTTCCTGTCTCATTATTATAGAGCATCGTACCTGAACAGGCATTTTTTGACTTATCATAGTTTACATCCATAAATGTTAATAGTATTAAGTTTTTCTCACTTGTATGGTGTCCGGCTAATGCCCCCATACTATTCTCTTTATGCATAAATACATTATCATTATAATACTCATTAACTAAATCCTCTGGATTCATCTCATAGGAGTACTTTCCACTCTTAAAGACCCTCCTAGCACGAACTAAATCTCCATTTAGAGTACCAAAATCATCTTTTGCCGTTGTACTTAGAGTGTAGTTATAGTACCCATTTTGGCTACCATGCAGATCCATAATTCCAATCAGCATATTACCGGCATTATCAAACTCAATATCAGCAATTAGAGGTGTGGGATACTCCCTATGGTAGTAGGTACCCTTATACTCAGTTGTCCATATATTCCAAGGTCTATCACTCCCATCATTATTTCTATAGTTTAATGGAAAAGATATCTCCTCGACCCAGGGTTTATCCTTATCCCGTAGGTCTAGACTATATATCACCCCTTTTATATCGGAATTTGTTCTCGCTACAACATCTCCTCTATAGTTCTGTCCACTACATGTAACACTCACATATAACCTATTCTTTCTAACCTTTAGTCCAAATGGTCTAGCCTCCCCACTCTCAGGTGTTATACATGGGTTCGGGATATTGAAGCTTCTAATCTTCTTTTTAGCATTTGATACTACAGGAGCTATTGGCTCTTTTGGGTTGGTTAAATCTATCTCATATAGCTTCTTATCATATAAGTTTACACTGTAGAGATATCTACCATCATCACTTATCTCCAAATCCCCTAAACTCAACTTTCCAACTTGACTATAGGCTGCAGAGTCGTGGTTGGGTGCCCACTTATCTGCCATTAGTCCCCTTTCGATATTTGTACCTATTACTGGATTAAATGGTATAGAGTCATTTAGGGTGTAATTGTCTCCACTATTTATAACTGTATCGTTATACTCTCCATTAGTATCACTTGTGGGAATGCCAAGCTCATCTAGATTTATAAATCCAACATCTCCACTCTGTTCAGAGGAGTTTCTATCTGGGTCTATGATATATATCCCCCCTGCTCCGAGTGGTCCCATCCCCATATGTCGTTGGAGAAATGCAGATGCAAAGACCTTTCTAGCCTGTCTAGAGTAGGCAATTCCATGGAGACTTCCAACCTGCTTCAACTTTACAAGCTCAACCCATGCTGGGCCGGTATCCCCATCACCCCTTCCTGAGTTTGACGCTATACCGTGGTTCCAGAATCTAAATTTTGCTATACCACCAACGTTACCTATTAACGTATCGTTGTTATCATCCCCTATGAGTGGGTCACCATTTCCTCTAATTGGGACAAATACCCACGGGTTATCCTCTATTGAGAAGTCATATGGAAAACTTAATGCGAAGTTGTGTACCTCTCCATCTCTATTGACAAACTGTATTGAACTGCCATATTTATCTGCTCCGGCAGATGGGTACTCCTCTCCTCTCTTTAAATCCATCCCATCTTCAGGTATATTGAACTCCAATCTTACGGGAAACTCTGGAATATCTATGCTATATTTACCAGCATCATCTGTAGTCACCTCTTTTAGATATGCCCCAGAGCTACTATAAACTTTTACAACAATCTCTCCTACCCCTGGCTCACCATCCTGTTTAACTCCATCTGCATTATAGTCTCTAAATGCTATTCCGGATACTGCTCCATATACTATATTTAAAGCTATTAATAGTGTAAATATTATTCTCATTTATATAGCCCTTTTAACATCTTTATCCTTTCTTAAAAAATAGAACTATTATGATTATATCAAAATAGTATTAAAAATGTAGATTATGTGTCGGTTATAGGAGAAAGCTATCTGAAAGATATGAATTTAAGAGGGCTATCAAAGTATAAAGGAGGGTTTTTCTATAAAGGAGATTATTATGAAAAATTACATTTGGGAATTCATATCTTTCATACTTAAAATTATAGGCAGATTTTGTAAATAGTTGAATAATCAAAAATCAATGATAAATTAATGAAGCTATAAACTAAAAGCGATTTGCCTCCTCTATAGCTCTTATAAATGCACCTCTAACCCCCTCATCTTCAAGAGCATAATATGCTCTAGCTGTAGTTCCTGCTGGACTCATAACACTATCCTTTATTAGGGCTGGGTGGCTATCTGCTATGAGTGGATGAAAACCTTTAAATAGAGAACTTGTGATTGCCATCGCATCGCTCCTCTTCATACCCTCTCTAACCAGCCCATCACCCATAGCTTCAGCTACGAGTGCCAGAAGTGCTGGACCTGAACCTGCAACGGCTGTAGCTATATCTATCTCCTTTTCACTATCAACCCAGAATGTATCTCCAATTAGAGAGAGTAGAGAAATTGCACTATCTCTCCTCTCAATATCACCCGTAATCACAGTTGTTGAACTCTGAAATTTAGCCGATATATTTGGCATAGCTCTAACATAATATTTAGATATTAGCGAGGATTTAAGAGTATCAATAGATGTTCCGGCCAAAACTGAATATATCACATCAGCTTCACCAACAACTTTAGATGCTACACTGGATAAGCCGTACGGTTTAACTGCTAAAATTATAGCTCTCTCTGAAATATCAAATCCATCTATACTGTTGATGATATATTCATCTCTCAACTGCTCATATTTTGAGATATCTCTAACTAAAAACTCAATATTGTGTTCTCTTCTCAACCCCTTAGCTAGGGCTAACCCCATAGCTCCGGCTCCAATAATTGTCAAATCCATTTAAATCCTTTTTTAAATCTAAACATAATTATTTTTGAGGTATTATATTTGAAACAAAATTAGATAAACTCTAAAAATAAAGGTTTTAGATGTTAAATAGATATAAGAGTAGCACCACTATATTTATAGTAGTGTTATATACACTGCTATCTACTGGATGTAGCTCAAAAGATGCCTCAAAGGAGTATGACAAATCGGCAATATATTGGTACATGAAAATCATAGATATAGTGAACTCCAACCTAGATAAGGCAGATAACTACTATATATCACTTAGAAGCGAACATACACACTCTCAACTACTACCAACGGCAACTCTAATATTGGCAAATGCACATATTGATGATGGTAGTTACATAATGGCAGACTACTATTTAGATGAGTATCTAAAGAAGTATGCCACTGGTAGAAGGGTTGAGTATATTAAATTTATGAAATTAAAAGCATCTTTTTTAAGGTTAAAGGATATCAATAGAGACCAAAATCTAATTTTAAAGGCTATTAAAGAGGCAGATAGTTTTATAACGAGATACCCAAACTCAATATATAGGGCATTGGCAGAGACAATTAAGGTTAGACTGCACATGGCAGAGTATCTTCTCAATGAGGATATTGCCAATCTATATGAGAGAATAGGGAAATATGGAGCATCCAAAATATATAGGGATAAGAATAGAAACTCTGTATTGAACTTAACAGATATAAAGCCTCCAAAAGAGGGATTTTTAGATAAAATTTTTAATTAAAAGGATAGCAATTAATGCAGTTAAAGAACTATGACCCATTTCCAACAACTCTTCCAATTATTATTGAAGATAGCACATTTCTCTATCCATTTATGATAACACCTCTTTTCCTAACAAAGAGGGAGGATGTGGATGCAGTAAGTTTCGCTATGGAGAATAATCTTCTAGTTTTTATAGCAACAACTAGAGATGAGCATGAGGGGTCTAGAGATATCAGTGATATAAATAGGGTCGGTGTTATAGGCTCTATTATGAGAAAGGTTCCCATTCCCGATGGTAGGGTAAAGATACTATTTCAGGGTCTAGGTAAGGGAGAGATAATCTCTAATGAGCTTGATGTTAGTATAGAGGGTAACTACAACTTCAATAGTGCAGTGGTGGATATTATAGAGAATAGGGAGTATGATGAGGTTAAGATAAATGCGATAATCTCAATATTGAATGAGAAGCTACAGCAGTTATCAAAAATCCAAAACCAGATACCTCAAGACCTACTAAAGACGATATCTGATACGGTAGAGCCATATAGGGTGGCAGACTTGATATCCTCCCTACTTAAGTTGAGCAAGAGTGAATCATATAGAGTATTTCAGGAGCAGGATATAGAGAAGAGGCTCATGAGCCTACTAGATATAATCATTACAGATATCGAGTCTGCCAGAGTGGAGAAGGAGATACGCTCTAAAGTTCACAATAAGATAGAGAAGACAAATAAGGAGTATTTTCTCAAAGAGCAGATAAAGGAGATAAATAGAGAGCTAGGTCAAGATGGTCAGCGTGAGGAGGAGATTGAGGAGTTTAAGAGGAGACTTGAGCTTATTAAGAGTGATATTTCTGAAGATGGCTATAGAGAGGTTAAGAAACAGCTAGATAGATTTACAAGAATGCACCCCGATAGTGGAGATGCTCAACAGCTACACACCTATCTTGAGTGGGTATTTGAGATACCTTTTGGTAAATTTACGGGAAAAGATTTAAGTGTAAATGATGTAGAGAGTGAATTAAATAGAGACCACTACTCACTAAAGAGACCGAAAGAGAGAGTTATAGAGTTCTTCTCTGTTAGAGAACTTGCAAACTTAAGGGGGGTATCTATAGATAAGTCTGGAGCAATTCTCTGCTTCTATGGTCCTCCAGGTGTGGGAAAGACATCTCTAGCAAACTCAATAGCAAATGCACTAAAGAGACCACTCATAAGAGTTGCACTTGGAGGTCTTGAGGATGTTAATGAGTTGAGAGGGCATAGGAGAACATATGTTGGTGCCATGCCTGGTAGAGTTGTTCAGGGTCTTATCGATGCTAAAAGTATGGATCCAATTATAGTACTTGATGAGATAGATAAGGTTGGAAGGAGCTATAGGGGAGACCCTACCGCCGTTCTACTTGAGATATTAGATCCAGAGCAGAATAGGGAGTATAGAGATTACTATCTAAATTTCAATATAGATTTGAGTAGAGCCATCTTTATAGCTACAGCAAATGACCTTGCTACAATTCCAGCTCCACTGAGGGATAGAATGGAGTTTATTGAGCTAAGCTCTTATACTCCTGAGGAGAAGATGGAGATTGCAAAGGGGTATCTGATACCTCAAGAGTTGAAGAGACATGCCCTAAAGAGGGGTGAATTTAGGATTAGTGATGGAGCCTTAAAGCTTCTTATAGATGAGTATACAAGAGAGGCTGGAGTTAGAGATTTGAGAAGAAAGGTTGCATCTCTAATGAGAAAGGTAGCCACAACTCTGCTTAGGGATAGCTCCGTGGATAGAGTTAATATAAATGTTAGAAATCTATCTAAATTCATGGATAAGAAGATATTTGAGCTATCTAAGGTTGATAAGAGTCCACTCGTGGGGGTCGTTAATGGTCTAGCTTGGACTGCTGTTGGTGGAGATGTTCTAAAGATAGAGGTTATTAAGATTAAGGGTAAGGGGACAATAAAGCTTACTGGTAGTATGGGGGATGTGATGAAGGAGTCGGCACATATTGCACTCTCTGTTGTTAAACTTCTAATAGATAGAGGAGAGTTGAGTGTGGAAGAGGATGAAATCTACAATAAATATAATCTACACATTCACATTCCAGAGGGGGCAACTCCAAAAGATGGACCTAGTGCAGGTATAACTATGGCTACAGCCATAGCCTCAACCCTATCTGAAAAGAGTGTAGATAGTAGAGTGGCTATGACTGGTGAGTTGACTTTAACAGGAAATGTTCTACCTATAGGTGGATTGAAAGAGAAGCTTATAGCTGCCTATAAAGCTGGTGTAAAAAGGGCTCTCATCCCTACAAAAAATTATAAGAGAGACTTAGATGATATCCCAGAAGAGGTCAAGAGCCATCTAAAGATAGACCCTGTAGATAGAATTGAAGATGTTTTAAGTAAGGCACTCCTATAGAGCATCAAATTTGATGCCAGAAGGGTGTACCGACCGTTGGAGTTGATGGACTTGCCATATCTCTTTTCTGCATAGCCCCAGCCTCAAATCCAAGCCTTCCAGCTTCAACTGCATACCTAAAGGCTTTTGCCATCTTTATAGGTTCTTGTGCTAGTGCTACGGCAGAATTTAATAATAC
>JAADDP010000041.1 GCA_013153825.1 Campylobacterota bacterium | reverse complement strand
AAGAGTTTTTAGAGCAACACAAGACGATGTTTATAGCAGATATTAGCCCAATGCCAGTGGTAATTAGAAATACATTTGCTCTGCCTGACCTAAAGAAGAGTCCATTCTCAGTGTTACTTATCTACGATAAGAAGTTGGCAAATAGGATAAAACCAAAAGAGAATAGTGACAATATCATTCTTGTTCTACTCAAAGATAAAAAGGTTACTGATATTAAAGTTATACATAATATTCAAGAGGCATTCTAATATAACCCCCTTAAGAGGGTTAAAACCCTCATCTTCTTAAATTTATTTGAAAATAGATTAAATAAAATTTATATCAATTTATACTTTTAACTATATTTTTTAGTTATAATTTTTTGAAACATTTTTCTAAGGAGTTACTATGAATCTATCTGAGTTGACGATACCATTTGAGTTACCGTTTGATGTTCCTGTGGGTCTTCACTCCCCTATTGTTCACTTTGCCGTGGCTATTCCAGTAGTTATAATACTTTTAGAGTTTATAAATATCTTTTTTAAGAGAAGAGCTTTATCGGTATTTTCGCTATTTTTAACTCTAGTTGTAGCTACAGTTATGGTTGGAGCATACTATAGTGGTGTAGCAGATGGACAAGAGGCATACGATATGTTGATAAATGCAGGTAAGGAGGAGCTAAAGGAGCATAAACAGCTTGGGATAATTCTTGTATATGCCTCTCTAGCACTAGTAGTATTAAAACTATTCTTTATGCTATTTAGAGGAGCAGTTTCAAGAGTCCTCTTCTTAATTATAACATTTGTATTTATAGGAGCTATATTCAAGCAGGGTCATGATGGGGGAGAGCTTGTATATGAGTATGGAGCAAACAGTATAGCTTTACAGAAGGCTATAGAGGCAAATGATGACCTAAAAGATGAGATTGAAGAGTTAAAGAGTGAGTGTGAAGAGTTGAGAAAGAGTAAAGCTACAAATGTTGTAGAGAAATCGGAGTCAAATGATGAAATAGATACTCAAGATAGCTCTTCTAATAATAGCATGGAAGTGGAGAGTAGTGTTGAGAGTGGAGATGATTCAAACGCAAGTTAAATCCAGTAGATATAGAGGTTTTTCAACCTCTATATGATTTTATTAAGATTATAATCCTGCCTCTTTTATAGCTTCAGCTTGAGCATTAGCAATCAATGGATCTAGTATTAGATTTAAAGTTCCATCATTTACTATATTATCTAATGAGTATAGAGTAAGTCCTATTCTATGGTCTGTAATTCGGTTCTGAGGGTAGTTATATGTTCTAATCTTCTCTGACCTATCACCAGAACCAACTTGAGACTTTCTCTCTGCAGATGTCTCACTCAACTTCGATTGTAGTTCTGCCTCATAGATTCTGGCCTTTAGAACCTTCATGGCTTTATCTCTATTCTTATGTTGAGACTTCTCATCCTGAATTGCCACTACAATCCCAGTCGGTATATGGGTCAATCTAACTGCAGAATCCGTTGTATTAACGGACTGTCCACCGCAACCACTAGAGCGATATACATCCATCTTTATCTCATTGGGCTTAATATCAACCTCCACATCGTCGACCTCTGGAATGACTGCTACCGTAATTGTTGAGGTGTGAACTCTACCTTGAGTCTCTGTATCTGGAACTCTCTGTACTCTATGAACTCCAGCCTCATATTTTAACTTTGAGTAGACACTCTCACCCTTAACCATCGCAATCAACTCTTTATATCCACCAGCAGTTCCATCTGATGAGCTTACAATCTCAACTTTCCACCCCATGGACTCTGCATATCTTAGATACATTTTGAAGAGGTCAGCTACAAATAGAGATGCCTCGTCTCCACCTGCTCCAGCACGAAGCTCTAGATAGATACTCTTATCATCATTTGGGTCTGATGGTATCATGAGAAGCTTTATCTCCTCCTCCAACTTACTTAGCTTTGGCTCTAGTTCATTCAGCTCCTCTTTTGCCAACTCACCAAGTTCACTATCACCTAGAAGTTCTCTATTTTCAACTATTGCATCGGATATATCTATATATTCCCTCGCTTTATCTACAAGATTTGAAAGTTTGGACTGCTCTTTTCCAAGTTCAGTCATCTTTTTTATATCTTTTGCGATATCTGGAGAGCTGAGTAGGGAGTTTATCTCCTCATATCTATCGATAAATGGCTGTAGCTTCTCTTTTAACATATCTTATGAACCTATTAGGTTAGCTATAGACATTAAGCAACCTGCATACTATTTACAAGGATATTTAATCTACTAACCTTTCTAGATGCCGTTCTCTTCTTTAAAAAACCTTTACTCACCATTGCATGAATTCTCTTATTTGCAACCTTGAATGCCTTTAGTGCCTCATCTCTATCATTATCTTCAACAGCTTTTCTTACAGCTTTAGAGATATTTTTCAATCTTGTTCTGTAGTATCTATTTCTCTCTGTTCTCTTTTTTGTCTGCCTAATTCTCTTAATTGTAGATTTATGGTGTGCCATGTTAACTCCATCCTTCTTATACGTTTAATTTTTTTGATTTGACCCAAAGTCTATTAATTTGCGAATTCTATCAAAAAAATTCTTTATTGTTGGTATATTTTAAAATTTTAAGCTTAAATGGGCAATCATCTCTTGTGCTTTTTAGAAACAATTTTTTAATAAATAAAGTACTTTTATTAAACATAATAAAAAATATATCTATTTTAGTTAAAATAATATAAATATTTATAGATAAGGAAAAATAATGAAAAAAACTTTTATCGCTATAGCTATTACTTTGATGCCATTTAAGTTGGTATCAGATGATATATGGGTGGGTCTATTTGCAAAAAAAGTTCCATATACTGCTGAGACTTTTGTATATGGTGAGAACTTAAGTGAGTTCAATAATGCGATAGATAGAGAGTGGAATAATGGTTTTGATATTGTGGATATTGAGTATGGGGATGGAAAATGGAGTGCAATTATGGCAAAAGGAACAGGTTATAAACAGCAGGTTTATCTACATAAGAGATATCTAAAAAATCTAGATAGAGCCTATAAGGCATATAGAGAGAAGGGTTTCCATATTCTAAAAGTTAGCTACGGAGTAGGCTACTGGATAGCTATAATGTCCAAAGGCACTGAATATAGTGATACACGTTATGATAGAGTTCGCTATTTAGATGAGTTTAGAGCTTTAATCTCAAAGAGATGGGAAGAGGGTTATGCACTTATAGATGTTGAGAGAGCAGAGGGGTATTGGTTTGGCGTATTTGCAAAAGGTTCAAAGGTTAAGAGAGAGGCTTATGATATAGTAGAAGATTGGAGAGATGTTAAAGGTGTAGTTGAAGGTAGATGGAAATCTGGACTCCATTTAAAGAATATTGAGAATGTATCTGATGGATGGTTCTGTATATTTACCGATGAGGATGCTGGTGAGGAGTCATACATCTTTAATGAGAAATTCTATAATTTTAAACACTCAATTAAAAAGCAGTGGGATAAGGATATGAATCTTATAAATATTACGTATGGCAGGGATTAGTCAATATATTTTTATGGTAGAGCTAAAAGACCTCTTTCAGATACCTACGGCACACAGCAAAGTTGGGTGGGCTGCTATGTTCCCATCCTGACCCGTTGCCCAAAATTCCTGTTGCATAGGTCTAAAAGAGGCAATAAAATATTATCAAAATATATCTTTGTAAAATATTAAATTCAGATATGGTTTGATATAATTCAACTCTACAACTTAGAGAGGTGGCCGAGTGGTCGAAGGCGCACGCCTGGAACGCGTGTATAGGGCAACCTATCGAGGGTTC
>JAADDP010000132.1 GCA_013153825.1 Campylobacterota bacterium | reverse complement strand
CTTAGAAGAAATCCAGCAATTAGAGTTATGGATAGTAGAGGTCTCTATGTTGATATAGATTTAGCAGTTCAATACCATCTTCGTCCAGAGTCTGCTCCAAAGACAATTGCTACTTGGGGGACAGCTTGGGAGGATAAGATTATAAATACTAAGGTGAGAGAGATTGTTAGAGATGTCATAGGAAAGTATCCAGCAGAGGTTCTACCTCAAAAGAGACAAGAGATTGCAAAGGAGATACAAGACAAGCTCAAAGCGAAGGTTAATGCAATACCTGACCAACCAGTTGTTTTAGACTCTGTTGAGCTTAGAAATATAGCACTTCCTCAAAAAATTCAGACAAAGATAGAGGAGCTTCAAGCAGAGAAGCAGAATGTTATGATTGCTGAACAGCAAAAAGAGAGGGCAAAGAGAGAGGCTGAGAGAAAGGCTGAGGTGGCAAGAGGGGAGGCTCAAAAGAAGAGAATTGAGGCTCAAGGACATGCTGATAAGATTAGGATAGAGGCTGAAGCACAGGCTAAGGCTAATAGATTGATATCTGACTCATTAAGTGAAAACCTCTTAAGATTGAAGCAGATACATACTCAAAGAGAGTTTAATGAGGCTCTAAGAGTAAATAGAGATGCTAAGATATTCCTAACTCCAGGGGGAGCAGTTCCAAATATTTGGGTCGATACTAAAAGTAGAAGTGAAAAGGTTATATCCACAACATCGGTAGCACCTGATACATCAAATAGTGTTAGTGAGTAGATAATGGATATCAATTGGGAAAAAAATCCTCTAATTCCTGTAGTGGCACAAGATTACCTCTCGGGAGATGTGCTAATGTTGGCATATATGGATAGAGAGGCCTTTGAGTTGACCCTAGAGAGTGGTTATGCCCACTACTTTAGTAGAAGTAGAAATAGGATATGGAAGAAGGGGGAGAGTTCGAACCACACCCAAGAGGTTAAAGATATCTTAATAGATTGTGATGCCGATACTATTCTATTGAAGGTTAAGCAGAATGGTGTAGCTTGTCACACAGGGACTAGAAGCTGTTTCTTCAAATCCATTTTAAAGGGAGAGAGGGTTCTATCAAGGGAGGTAGATACCAATAGTATCTACTCTATTGTAGATACTCTATACCATACAATTTTAGAGAGAAAGAGTGATAACTCCAAAAGGTCTTGGACTAAGAGGCTACTTGAGGATAAATCTCTCCTCTACAGTAAGATAGAGGAGGAGGCAAAAGAGCTGATTGATGCTATTGATGGTGAGAGTGATGATAGAGTAATCTCAGAGAGTGCAGATTTACTATACCACTCACTTGTTGGGCTTGGTCTAAGAGAGATTTCTCCAGATAGAGTTAGGCAGGAGCTAAAACGAAGATTTGGAGTTAGTGGTATAGATGAGAAAGAGAGTAGGGAAGGGTAGTGAAGAGGAGCTATATTGTAGGTTTAGTTACCATCGCTACTTTAACTATTAGCTGGATAGAGAGACCAAAAATTTTTGACTACTACAATCAACTTACAAAGATTAGAGAGCCTTTGACGGAAGATTTAAGAGATAGGAGTCAGCTCAAGGCATCATTTGTAGGCTCAGCTAAGTGTATGGAGTGTCATGAGGAGCAGTATCATAGCTGGAAAGCCTCTAGACACTCAAAGATGATACAAGATGTGGATAAGAACTCATCGGTTGTTGTTGCAGACTTCTCAAAGCTTCCAGATGATGCAGATTTTAACCTTAGTGAAGTTGTATATACCATCGGTGGAAAGTTTAAGCAGAGATATATGATACCTGCTAAGATTAATGGAAAAGATGATTTTAGACTTGGAAACTATCAATGGAATGTAGAGACCTCAAAGTGGCAGAGTTTTAAACCATATAAGTATTGGTATCATGACGCATATCCTCATGATAATAAGAAATTTCCAACATCAAATACATGTGATGGGTGCCACTTTACAGGTTATATGTCTAGAGAGAAGAGGGTAGAGCTTTCAATTGGGTGTGAGAGCTGTCATGGAGCTGGGAGTGAGCATCTTAAGGATAGAGATGACCATATATATAGGGCTACTGACTATGACCCAATTAGGAGTAGTGAGATATGTCTACAGTGCCATATGAGAAATAGAGATAACAGATTGAAAAATGGAGATAGGACGATAAACTCTCTCTATATGGAGGCTAAGGATTACCCTAGTGGATATGAGGCTGGAGATGCTCTAATTAACTATAAGCTTGTAGCCCCATTTAAACTTGGAGTTGAGACAAAGGAGTTCTGGGCAAATGGGAGTGCAAAGAAGAATAGGACTCAAGGGAATGAGTATGTTCATGATGCTATGTATGCACACGGTATCACATGTATAAATTGTCACGACCCTCATAAGCTTACAAATAGGGCAGATAAATCTGAAGGGAATAGTGGCTGTATGAAGTGTCACTCTTTCGGTTCGCCAATTGGACCTCATCAGCAAAGTTTAGAGGCTCACACACACCATAAGGGCGACTCTAAAGGCTCTCTATGTGTTGAGTGCCATATGCCAAAGACGGGACGACACACGAAGAAATCTCCTCTAACTGTTCGTTCACATAGATTTAAGTTTACATCTCCTCTAGAGACAAAAATATACAATATGCCAAAAGAGACAAACGCATGTTTTTCCTGTCATAAGGATAAAAGTTTAGATGAACTTCAAGATAGTATAAACAGATGGGGGATGCAAAATTGGGAAAATATGGATACTATAAGTAGTTTTCTATTAGAAAATAGGGAATAGGGCTTTAAAACACCCTATTTCTATCTAGTAGCCATAGATGAAGGAGGTATTGGCTCTCCCCAAACACTTTCATCAATTACATACTCATTTACAATATTTCCTCCAATTAAATGCTCATCTATAATTCTATCAATCTTCTCTTTTGTCAAATTTACATACATTGTATGTCCTGGTTCAACTAGCATTACTGGTCCTTGTTGGCATCTATTTAGGCATGAAGTTTGAACTGGTTGTGCTGTTGCAATTATACCTTTTGACATTAATTGCTGAGCTAAATATTGCATAAGCTCTTGAGATTCTGGATTACTTTGGCTTACACAGCTTGGTCTTGGCATCCCTGGAGGTGTTGACTGTTGACATTTAAATATATAAAATGCTGGTTGTGGTATTCCCGTCATTATATCTATCCTTTATAAAATTTAATTAGGAGAATTTTACTCTTGAATAACTTAAATCAGAAGAAAAATTTGTATATTAGTTTGATTATTTGATTTTAGATACTTTTCTACTCTATTAGATATTTTTATTTCACAATTAAGCCACTTTTATATTTTATACTTATATTTGAAATGGATATAATTTTTTCCTTTTTTTATTATATCCGTTTAATTCGTATTTAAATCTATAGAAGATATATACTGTTTGTAGTGGTACACCCAAAGGGATTTGAACCCCTGACCTACGGCTCCGCAAACCGTTGCTCTATCCAACTGAGCTATGGGTGCATACTTATTTAAAATAATTGGAATTATATCTAACTTCTATATGAAATTCAAGATAAATTACTATTCTCTCTCTTATACTGTTTTAAAATCATTTCAATTTTTGGACGAGGTATTTTTATTGTATTTTCTATAAATAGAATATCTTTTCCCTCTCTATACATCTCTATAATTCTACTTTTAAGTTTGCTATCTGGAGTTAAAACCCTTAACTCTAACTCATATACATAATTTTCTAATCTTTCAATTCTCTCTTTTAATAGTTCTATTTTCTCTCTTTGAGCTATCTGCCTATTCTTTTCTATAAGTAGATATATGAT
>JAADDP010000040.1 GCA_013153825.1 Campylobacterota bacterium | reverse complement strand
TTATAACAAATAATACTCTCTCCACTTCCCAAAGAAGCTGGTAGAGTTATACTACTATTATCATCACTTCTAAAACATTGGGTAACTGCTCCCTCTTTGCTATCTATAACCTCAACACCACTTAAACTTTGACCCCCATTATTGGTAATAATATATTTCCAAACCACCTTATGACCCTCTATTAAAACCGGCACATCACTATCACTAATATTATCAGCTTGATTGAAATCTCCCTCTCTATCCATTGTATATTTTTCTATATCAATAGAGCTTGGAGGCTTAATTAAACCTGCATCCAAATCCATATAATTATCCCCACTCTCTAACACTACTACACCACTTTGAGCAGTTGCTAAATCAATATCTGAATCTATACTTTCATCCCCTGCATTAGGAGCAGTAAAGCCCTCATATCCACTTGGCTTATCGACTTGAATCTTATATCCCTTAGGAGCTAAATTACAAAACTGATACTTTCCACTACTATCTGTCTTGGTGCTATTTAACTCTTTCCCATCTTCATCCAATAGATATACCACCACATCTGCAACTCCAACTTCTGTATCCTCTTGCAAGCCATTTTGATTTTTATCATACCATACTCTATCTCCCAAACAAGCTGGCTTAAAAAATCCTGCATCAACACTTCTATTATCCTCTACTCCAACTTTTGCTAAAACAACTCCATCTTCAATATCACTATCACTACTATCATCTCCCTCATTTGGTATAGTCTCTTTATAACCAGCTGGTGGAGTAAATCTTACTTTATACTCACTATCTATCTCCAAATCACAAAACTCATAATAACCACTGCTATTTGTCTCAGTTACAATAGCAGGTGAGAAAGAGTCTCCATTACTATCTAAAAGCTCTATACTCACACCTTCTATTCCAACCTCATCACCATCCTGAATCCCATTGCCATTTTTATCTAGCCATACATAATCCCCAATACATGGCCTTTTATAAATTCCCATATCAATCGTTAAATTCTCATCTCCCTCCTCTACACTAATAAGTGGAGACTCTCCACTACTACTATCTATATCAGAATCTTTAGTATCATCTCCTTTGTTAGCCTCAGTAACACTATAGTGAGGTGGAAGAGAGTTAAGGTCAAATTTTACCTTATATGTTCCAGCCTCTAATCCACAAAACTTATACTTTCCACCATCTGCAGTGGTAGTAGTTAGCTCAAAAGAGGCATTATCTTCTTTATAAAGATATACCTTTATCCCATCTACTCCACTCTCATTATCATCTTGAATACCATTTACATTACTATCTATCCAAACATAATCTCCAATACACGCCTCTAACTTCTTAAACCCAAAATCATATGTATGATTATTAATCCCAGCTCCTGATATATCTTCTGGCTCAATAAATGCTTCTAAGTCTCCATCCTTCTCAATACCATTACTATCAAGCTGGATATTATCCCCCTCTAAAGGCGAAGTTGGAGCCTTTTTTAAAAGGGCCGTTTGATTTGCATAATCAGCAATACGAATTAGACAATTATTCTTATTAGATGGCTCTAAAGCCAATACTCCATAGCGATGACTTGCTGTAGATGCCTTAGTTGTATCACTACTAAATATATAATATCCATTACTATCAGTTGTAGCAGTTGCCACAAGCTCACCATTACATACTAAATCTACTCTAACTTCAGAAATTCCAGGCTCATTTGCATCTTGAATCCCATTTTTATTAATATCATCCCAAACTCTATTCCCAACTTCTAGTGGTGGCGCTGCTGAAAGAAACTCTATATCTCCAATCCCAACAGACTTTCCCATATAGTGAGGGATATCACTATTTGTTATTGGCTTAGTCTCTTCACTAGGATAGACCTCTTTTGCAATATCTGAGTGACCTGTAGTATTGCTTAAAACTTTTACCCCACCAGTATCAGGGTCAATTGGGTCAAAAACACTCACCATAACTTGACCACTTCCAGTAAGCTGCAATAAAGAGCCAGATGAAGTCTCTTGGTGATTCCAAGCCAAACCACTATCATCTGCTCCAGCACTATCACCAACATAATACTCCCCTCCATCTACTCCTTGACCATTATCCACTCCATCAGTAGTAACACCACCACAAGCTCCATTACTCTCCAACTCCCAGCTAACACCATTATAGCAAGCTCTTAATATCTCACCACCAGCATGCCCTTCAGTTAAACTAGTATCTCCTCCTTCACAATTGGTACTATAGTTATTATTAGAAGTAATCATTCCATATCTATCAACAAATGCTAAAATCATATCACCCTTTTCATCTATCTCAATATCTGATAAGATTGGCTCTGGATGGGAATCTCCATGCCAAGTAGTATCAGTAGTCCAAGGTTGCCACTCAGCAGGATTATCATTAATAGTATATCCTCTTTCATAATTGAGATTAAAACTATAGATAGAATTAAAAGTAGTACCATCATATTGCATAATATGTGCTTTTAAATCCTTTACATCTTGAGAGGTCTCAGCACTACATACCACTCCAACCAATAATCCTCTCTTTGGATAGATTGCCCAAGGTCTATAGTCTCCATCACTACATCCAGGATTAGGAATTGCAACCTTTTTAATAAGCTTTTTTGTTGCCACATCAATAAAAAGAAGCTGTTTATTATTTAAATCCATCACATAAAGCGTGCTCTCATCATCACTCAAATCAATATCTCCTATTCCAACTCTTCCAACCTTTACATATCCATCTAAATCATAACTTGGCTTATTAATATCATCTTCTAGCTTATAACAGACATTTGAGCTATCTCTATTGACTGAGCCTAAATCAACTCCCAAAGTTGTAATATCTAGCCACTGCTCCAATTTAGGAGTAGTAGATAAAGCCCCAGAGACCTTATATACTCCTCCAATCCCTAATGGACCCAACCCCATATGTCTTCTAACTACTGCTGAGGTAAAAATAGCATCCTCTTTCTTTGAGTAAGCAACACCCCACAATGCACCAGTCTCACTAGCCTTTGCATAGTTTTTACTTAAATCACTCTTAGTAGCCTCTAAATAGTTCCAATAGATTATAGACTCTGCATCTCCACTTGTAGTTCCACTCTTTGTGCTTCCATGTAAAAATATAGGAGCTACCACTCTTGGATTAGTAGTATTTACATACTCCAAAGGCTCATAAAAAGCAAAATCAACCCCACTATCTCCATCTTGCACAAATCTAACAGCAGAGTTTGCAGAACCAATTTGAGGAGACTCTTTTAAATAGCTAGGATACTCAACCTCAATCCTAACCTTTCCACTTAAACCACTAAGTCTATAATCCCCATTACTATCAGTTACCACACTAACACTCTTTCCATTCTCATCCACACCCTTTATAGTCAAATTAGCAATACCTTTTTCATTTGCATCTTTAACACCATATGTATTTAAAACATTTCCATTAACTGGAATATCCTTAAAAACATTTCCAGTAATATCTGCATATAGACTCTGTAGAGCAATTAATATCGAACCAAGTAGTCTCTTTTTCATTATAGGCCTTTTATAACCCCATTATATGGGTATTTTTGCCTATATTCTACAAAGAGTTAAATTAAGAAAAAATAAAATCACAAAAAGTTATGGTTAATAATAAGCCCAAAATATGGAGATAGTGTTAAAAAGTATCATAAAGAGAATGTTCTTTTATACTCATCTTCATCAAATCCAACAATAACTTCACCATTATCAAGCTCAATAACAGGGCGTTTTATTAAAAGATTTTCTTTACAAAGCCACTCTCTTTTCCCCTCATCATCTAAATTTAGCTCTTTTAACTTTAGCATTCTATATTTCGTTCCTTTG
>JAADDP010000147.1 GCA_013153825.1 Campylobacterota bacterium | reverse complement strand
AGTCTTAGAAAAGTTTGATTTTATAGAGAAAATATATAGCTCAGATGTAAACTTTCTACTCTTAAAATTAAAAGGGATAGAAGCCCAAGAGCTTCAAGAGTCTCTAAAACCATATAGGATTTTAATTAGAGACTGTAGCAACTTTGACTTTTTAGATAGTAGCTATATTAGAGTCGCTATAAAGGGCAGAGAGTCAATTAAGAGACTAGAGGATGCACTATGCGAGATTTTCTCTTAGCCCTAAAGTTCTCATTTTCTCACTACTCAATATTTCCTATATCATTTAAAAAAAGTGATGATTTATCGAAAAAAGAGATATTAGCCCTTATGATAACATTTTTTCCTCTAGTTGGGTTGATTATTGGATTGGTAATAGTTGGATTACACTCTCTACTTCTCTCAAAATTTGGACTCTATGGAGCAATCTTTTCTGCAATTTTCTATATGGTGCTATATGGATTTATACATACAGAGGCAATTATTGATGTAGTAGATGCCATATATGCGAAGCTTGGGGGAAAAGATAGCTACAAGGTTATAAAAGAGCCGACAGTTGGGGCTATGGGGGTTTTGTATGCCTTTAGCTTTATACTCTTAAAGGTCACTTTTACTGTATATCTTTTACAATCTTCTCTCTTTGCAGAGTTTCTATCAATATTAATTGTAAGCCGTTTTGGGGTATATGTCGTTATATATATTTCTAGTTTTAAATCATCTTTTATTACGGCTCTAAAGGGGGGGCTTAGAGTCCACTATGTTATATATTCCCTAATAGTATATCTTCTAATTGGCTCCTATATCACAATAGACTTTATACTATTTATGCTATATGGGGTTATATTGGCACTCTTAATCTCAAAACTGCTCCATAAGATGGTTGGATTTATAAATGGAGATATTTTAGGGGCAACTCTAGAGTTAGTAGAGCTAATTATACTTTTTACAACTCTTGCAATTTCATATAGATAGGAGGTTTAGTTTGAGTTATAGCAGTTGGGTTAAAAGCCATGGAGAAAAACATAATAGAATTATGGAAAAGTTAAAAGATTTAAGTGATGATGAGGTTATAGAGTATTTTAGATTTGAGAATATGGTAGAAAAAGAGCCAGACTTTTGTCCTCTATATAAAAAGAGTAAAAAGTGTCACGATATTGAAAACCTAAACTGTTATCTGTGTGCATGTCCAAACTTTAGATTTAGTGATAGTGGCTTTAGGGAGGTTGATGGAAGGACTCTATATAGTATCTGCTCAGTGGATTCAGAAGATGGGAGAGAGGCAGTCTCACAAAAGGCGATACATCAAGACTGCTCTTTATGTCTAATTCCCCATAGCGAGGAGTTTATTAGAGATGTTTTTAGAAGAGATTGGTTTGAGATATTTAATAGATTTTAGTTATAATCTCTCCCAAATTAAAAGCTTCAAGTTAGTTTTATAAAGGATAATTCTTGCAAGGTAAAGTTTGGAAGTTTGGTAGTAATGTCGATACCGATTTAATTATTGCAGCTAGATATTTAAATACAAGTGACCCAAATGAGTTGGCAAAACATGTTATGGAGGATGCTGACCCAGATTTTGTAGAAAAGATGAGTGAGGGGGATATAATTGTAGCAGGTGAGAATTTTGGGTGTGGCTCAAGTAGAGAACATGCCCCAATTGCTCTAAAGTCGGCAGGTATCTCTGCAGTTATCGCCCCTACATTTGCTAGAATTTTCTATAGAAATGCGTTTAATATGGGTCTTCCAATCTTTGAGTTGAGAGAGGTTGATGAGATAGATGAGGGGGATACTCTAAAGGTTGATATGTCATCTGGAGAGATAGTAAACCTCACAAAAGATAAGAGATATAAATTTACACCAATTCCAGACTTTATGCAACAGCTAATTGATGCAGGTGGTCTAATTGAGTTTGCAAAGAAGGAGATGGCAGAAAATGGTTAAGAGATATAAGATTGGTATTATAAAGGGCGATGGGATTGGCCCAGAGATTATTGATGAGGCGATTAAGGTTTTAGATGCTCTATCTGTAACTATGGATTTAAATATTGAGTATAGTGAGATGTTACTTGGTGGTAGTGCAATTGATGAGACTGGAGTTCCTCTTCCAAAAGAGACAATTGATGGTGTAAGAGAGTGTGATGCTGTTTTGTTTGGGGCGATTGGTGGCCCAAAGTGGGATAATCTTCCAAGGGAGCTTAGACCAGAGAGTGGACTCTTAAAACTTAGAGAGGTTATGGGGACATTTGCAAACCTTAGACCAGCAATTGTATATGATGAGTTAATAGACGCTTCAACCCTAAAGCCGGAGGTGATTAAGGGTGTTGATATTATGGTTGTTAGAGAGCTTACAGGTGGAATATACTTTGGTCAGCCAAGAGAGATGAGTGGTGAGAGAGCCTTTAATACTATGGCTTATACCAAAGAGGAGGTTGAGAGAATTGCAAGAGTGGCGTTTGATATTGCAATGAAGAGAGATAGGAGAGTATGCTCTGTTGATAAGGCAAATGTATTGGAGGTTAGTCAGTTCTGGAGAGATATTGTAACAGATATTGCACAGAGTGAGTATCCAGAGATTGAGTTGACACATATGTATGTGGATAACGCCTCTATGCAGTTAATTCGTAACCCTAAGCAGTTTGATGTGATATTGACTAGCAATATATTTGGAGATATTCTATCTGATGAGGCTAGTATGCTTAGTGGCTCAATAGGGCTACTTCCTAGTGCTAGTATAGGAAAGGGTGTTGGACTATATGAGCCAATTCACGGCTCTGCTCCAGATATTGCAGGGCAAGGGATTGCAAATCCACTTGCGACAATCTCTAGCCTCTCAATGCTTCTAAAGTATGCACTAGGTGAGGATGAGGCATCTTTAAAGATTGATAATGCTATTAAAAAGGCACTAGAGCAGGGGTATAGAACGGCAGATTTGAGTGCTTATGGGGCAAAAGAGGTCTGCTCCTCTACTGAGATGGGAAATGTAATTGCTAGTTTGGTTAGCAGAAGCTAAGGCAGATGGAACAGATTGTTAGAGTTTTAATCGACTGCCCAGACTCGAAGGGTCTAGTATATAAAATCTCAAAGGTGTTCTATGATAGAGATTTAAATATAGAGAATAATAGAGAGTTTGTAGATAGAGAGCAGGGCAGATTTTTTATGAGGACAGAGGTTAGTGGCATATTTGATAGAGATGAGTTGAGAGAGGCTTTAGAGGGTGTAACTCCTCCCAACTCAAATCTGCAAGTTATTGAGCCAAAGAAGAAGAATATAGTTCTATTTGCCACAAAGGAGTCTCATGCTCTAGGAGATATTTTAGTTAGACATGAGGCAGATGAGCTAGATGCAAATATATTAGCTGTAATCTCAAACCATAATACTCTAAAGTCTCTAGTTGATAGGTTTGATATCCCATTTTTCCATATAGATGCTAAGGAGATATCTAGAGTTGAACATGAGAAGAGGATACTAGAGGTCTTAGAGAAGTTTAGTTTTGACTATATTGTATTGGCAAAGTATATGCGTATCTTAACCTCCAACTTTGTCTCTAAATATAGTAGAAAGATTATAAATATCCACCACTCATTTCTACCAGCATTTATTGGGGCAAATCCATATAAACAGGCATACAATAGAGGTGTTAAGATTATTGGGGCTACTGCCCACTTTGTAACTGATGAGCTAGATGAAGGGCCAATTATTGCCCAAGATGTTATATCTGTAAACCATAGATTTAGCTGGAGAGATATGCAAAGGGCTGGGAGAGATGTGGAGAAGATTGTCCTCTCAAGGGCTTTGGATTTGGTTCTAAATGATAGAGTTTTTCTCTATGGGAATAAGAC
>JAADDP010000057.1 GCA_013153825.1 Campylobacterota bacterium | reverse complement strand
TGATAGGGTATGTAATCCTATAACCATTAATATAATCTCTAGCCTCAGCGAGAGTCATTCTTCTTTGAGCTTGAATTGCTATAACTTCAAGTCTTCCCCTATACCTCTTTCTAATCTTTTTTATGATAGGTAACTGCTTAAGGCAGTGGGGGCAATCTTTTCCAAAAAACTCTAAAATTATAACTTTTCCTCGATACTCTGGAAATATAAATCCGTTAGGTCTCTCAACTATATGTATAACCTTACCCCTTATACTTTTCAGGGTTAAGGTATCACCACCATTTTTACCTCTAGACCTTTTAAGCTCATCTTCAGATATCAACCCCCTATCGCAATCACTCTTCTCCTCTATCTTATCCAATCCATCTTTGCACTCCACATCTGAACTCTTTAATCCTCTCCTCTTCATGCTCTGTAGCAGTTCACTCTTACCACTCCGTTTTGTCTGTGACTCTTTCGTTTCACCTATAATACCCATACCCATATCTTGAGAGATGCCACCTGCACAGCTATTTAAGAGAACTATTGAGAAACATCCAAATAGTAAAGTGCCTATCTTCATAGTAGATACTCCTATCTATTTAGTTTAGATATTAATGACTCTAACTTAGAGGCTTTAATTGGACCAGCATGTATCATCTGAACCTCCCCTCTCTTATCTATCGCAATTAAAAAAGGAATCATACCCTTCCATCCTGCTCTCTGAGCCACATGTCCCACAAAGTTGGAGTTCTCCTTTCCCGAGATGAGGGTATAGTTGATACTGTTTTCACCTCTAAACTTCTTTATACTATCGCTACTGTTACCCTGAACCTCAACAGCTATTATCGACAATTTATCTTTATATTTATCCGTCAACTCTATAAGGGTCGGAATCTCATCCTTACATGGAGGGCAGTTGTGTCCAAACATCAATAGGAGTACGGCATGTTCATGACCTATAAACTTCAGCCCCTCTTTAATATCTACAACCTCTATAGATTTACCATCAATATCGTGTAGAACAAATGACGGGGTCTCACTACCTGCCGAAACATTTACGCTTAAACCGAAAAGCATAAGAAGAGCCAATACCATATTTCTCATCTATTTTCCTTACAAAATATTTTTATAAATTCCCCAATCCTTAAATTTAGTTGGGTTTATCACTTTATAGTAGCATATTTAGCTACAAAGAAAACTTATAACCGACATAAATATAAGATGCCCTATAGGCTTAATATATAGCTACCTTCTGGAGCGACCTCTACCTGCTCTAGAGCCTCTCCTTCTACCACCTCTTCGTCTATCTCTATCCCTTCTTCTAGAAGATTTAGACATCAATCTATCTATCTCTTTCTTTGTTAATCCTATACTCTCCTTACCCTTTAGGGAGACCTCATCCTCTCTAATCATAGATGCTAAGAGTTGAGCTATTGTGACTATATCTATATCATGCTGTAGACTCTTTACAACATCTATCCCATCTTGAGTTATTTTAGTATTTGCAACTCTCGATAGAAGATCGCTATCTCTCTTATCCCTAAGCTCCTGTTTTGTAGGGACAACCTTACTAATTAACTTTGTCCCTACATCCTTCTCTATCTTTTTTATGGTTCTAAGCTCATCAGGGGTAACTAGTGTTATCGCCTCCCCCTTCTTACCGGCTCTACCAGTTCTACCAATTCTATGGACATAACTCTCGCTATCAAATGGAATATGGTAGTTGAATACATGGGATACATCATTAACATCCAGACCTCTGGCAGCAACATCTGTAGCTATAAATATATCTACCATTCCACTCTTAAATGCTCTAATTGTATGCTCCCTCTGCTTCTGCTCCATATCCCCATGTAGAGATGCCACCTTAAACCCTTGAGATGTCATATATGATGAGAGTCTATCCACCTCCCTCTTCATTCTACAGAATATTATACACTTGCTTGGATTTTTATAGTCAATGAGCCTTAGAAGTGCATCATCTCTCTCCCTCTCAGATACAACGTAGAACTTTTGGGTTATATCTTGATTTGTCCTCTCCCTCTTCGTAATGGTTATAGTCTCAGGCTCATTTAAAATCTCAACTGCCAACTCCTCTATCTGCTTAGGCATCGTTGCCGAGAACATAAGTGTCTGTCTATTCTCTGGAAGATATCTAAATATCTCCTTTATCTCATCCAAGAAGCCCATATCCAACATCTCATCAGCCTCATCCAAAACTACAAATCTTGGTGATATCTCTATCCTCTTAGATTGGAGTAGGTCTAACAATCTACCAGGTGTAGCTACTATTATATTTGCTTGACTAATTCTATCTATCTGACGGCTATAGGATGCTCCACCATATACAGTGGCTGTTTTGATACCCAACTCTTTCCCAAATCTATATAGCTCATCACTAACCTGCATAGCCAACTCCCTTGTTGGAACAATTACAAGTGCATCTACGCCCCTTTTTGGCTCTATCATATTTATGATTGGTAATCCAAATGCTGCTGTCTTACCTGTTCCTGTCTGAGCCTGACCAATCATATCCTTCCCACTCAATATTGTTGGAATTGCATCTCTCTGTATAGGGCTAGGCTCCTTAAATCCAATATTATCTATTGCATTAATCAGCTCTCTCTTTAAGTTAAAATCTTCAAATGTCATGTAGTTACTTTCTTTTAAAATATTTTTGTTGTAGTATCGAAACTATCTTAATCTTGTAGAAATTTTGGAAATTATATCCAATTAATTTGGTATAATCCTTTTTTATAGGAAAATAAGAGTGAAAGAGAAATAAAAAGATGGCAAAAAAAATTCTAATATTAGCTATTTTCACCATGCTCTATGGAGGGTGTAGCTATTCTGGTTCAGGAGATGGTGGTAAGGTAGCTAAGATGAGAAATCAGATAAATACAAGTAGTCAATTGGAGATGCCTACTATAGAGTATGGGGGTAAGAGTTTAGATGAGAAGATTGGAAATATGCTTATGGTCGGTTTCTTCGGGACAGATATATCTCCAAACAGTAGGATATGTCAAGATATCTATAGATATAATCTGGGTGGAGTAATTCTATTTGACTACAACCCAATAGATAAATCTAAACCTAAAAATATATATAGTAGAGAGCAACTTAAGAGGTTGACAAGTCAGCTAAAAGATTGTAGTAAAGATGGGAGACTCCTCATAGCTGTTGACCAAGAGGGGGGTAGGGTTCAGAGACTTAAAGAGAAGTATGGATTCTACGGAAGATTTCCAAAAGCCAAAGAGATATCTGAATATTCAGACGATAAGGTTTTAGAAATTTATGGATTGATGGCTCAAGAGCTTAAGAGCGTTGGGATAAATTTCAATCTTGCTCCCGTTATAGATTTGGCTATAAATAGCAGAAATAGAGTTATATATAAACTTGGACGCTCATTCGGCAGTGACCCTAGAAAGGTGGTACACTACACAAATCTATTTTTAGATGCCATGCACTCATATAACATCTTAACATCTCTTAAACACTTTCCTGGACACGGCTCATCTTTAGGAGATACACATAGGGGATTTGTTGATGTTACAAAGAGCTGGAAAGAGATTGAGTTGGCTCCATATAAGATTTTGAGTCAAGAGTGGAAGATGGATACAGTTATGGTGGCACATGTATTTAATGGAAGAATAGATTCCAGATATCCTGCAACTCTATCTAAAAAGACCGTTAAGGGGCTATTGAGGGATAAGATAGGCTTTAAGGGTGTTATAATAACAGATGACCTACAGATGGGTGCAATAACTAAACACTTTTCACTAAGAGATGTATTGAAGTTGAGTATAAATGCTGGGGATAATCTTCTTCTATTTGGAAATCAGCTATCTCCAAAGAGGATGGTATCTGTAGA
>JAADDP010000015.1 GCA_013153825.1 Campylobacterota bacterium | reverse complement strand
TACCTTTGGAGAGCAACCAAACCTCTCTCTGTAATCCTCCAACTTCTCTATAGCGATATCTATACGCTTTAGAAATGTCCCATATAGTGTAGTTATCTTTAGAAGTATATCCTCATTGTAACCTTTTCCATACGCCTCTGTAAGTAGCTCTACAGCCTTCTGATACTCCCCATTTATTATATATGGACTAGCCGATAGCTCATAATCTATAGCCATTTTCGATATATTGAGTAGCTCATCTGCCAATCGTTTACCTCTATCTATATCTCTATTGTTTATGTAGAATGAGAGGAGTATCCTCTTATATTGTATATTATTCGGCTCTCTCTCTACAAGCTCCTCTAGCCTCTTAACATTTGAGGACTCTAGGTCTGCATATAGAGCTGTTGTAAGCTCCTTAATCAGATATGCCAATCCATTTGTTCTATTGTATAGGGTATTGTAAAATCTATTACTTCTCTTATAGTCACCCTTAGACTCATAGAATATAGCCTGTATAATTAGGTCATTTACGCTGTCACCTACAGCCAAAAAGCTATCTTTTCCACCCTCTGTTGCTATCACCCTATTTGATGAGTAGCTATATTTTGCTAAATCCTCTTGTGGAGCTACATATCTCTTTGTGGAGTAGCTACACCCTATTAAAACTGTTATATAAAATAGTATTATTATATTACTCCAGGACACTCTTTTTTGACCTCCTCTCTTCTATTTTTTAATATCTCCCAAAAGGGGTACCTTTGACACTGTATAGGTCTAACTTGATATATTTGACACCTCCTTGATACGGTATCAAAGAATATACAGGCGTAGTTCCTCCTCTCAAACTCTATCTCCTTTAGTGAGTATCTACCATTTACCCTCTTTAGATATCTCATTGAGAACTCATCTACACTCAAGTTTAAAAACTCAGCTATCGTTCTTATCTCTCCATACTTCACCCAGATATAACCACTCTCGCCAACACAACACTCTCCACCACACTCTATACATGCAAGTGGGTTAAAGCTGAAATCAAATCCATCCTCTGTAACTATTCTATCCATAAATTTTTTAAAAATCTCCCTTAATGGTATCTGTAGAGGCGTTTTTAAATGCCTCCTTAGCCTCTTTAGAGTATCCATCTCCATCAAATACTATGAGAGGGGGTCTAACCTCAACCATAGATTTAGAGCCTACTCTACCCTTTATCATAACAAGTTTTGAATTTCTATCTATTTTAGAGTGTACAAATCTCAACACCTCTGGATTTATACCACTATCAACCATATAGTGTAGAACTCTATCAATCTGTTTTGCATCATAACAGAATATGAAGTTTCCTCTAGGTTTCAGTAGATTTTTAACCCTCTTTATGAGCTTTTCAAGTGGAAGATGGTGGGAGTATCTGGCTATATTTAAAGCTCTCTTGCTACTCTGTGTAACAGCGTCACTATTGTAAAATGGTGGATTTGATACGATAAAGTCAAACTTCTCATCTATATCTACCTCTAAGAGGTCTCCGAGATATGCCCTTTTAAGTTTTAGCCCATTAATCTTAAAATTTATCTCTGCATATCTCAACATATCTCTCTGCTTATCTATAACGTGCGTATCTATGCCAAAGTCCCTCGTCAATAGGGCAGATATCACCCCAACACCACATCCGATATCTAATATGACCCCTTTTGGATTAAAGCCTCTTATAAAGTTATATAGAAATATCGAGTCGCTGTTGTAGGAGTATCCCTCTCTCTGTTGGTATAAAAGCATGAAATTCCCTTATTATAATCACAACAATATATCAAATTTTCACTACTGATTGGCTGATGTGGAGAGGAGTATATGGCATTAGATATCCCTCAAATCCCCCTATAATCATAATTTAAGTGACAATAGTATATATTAATATTAATCAAAACATAAGAGAGTAAACTATGAAAAACATATATATATTCACACCACTATATCTACTATTACTATTTGGAGGATGTCTTTCACCCATCCAAGATGAGGAGAGAGTCTCGCTACACTCATACAATGAGCAGTATGGGGTTATAAGTGACCCTGAAGCTGAGGAGATGCTAGAGAGGGAGGAGCTAGTTCAGCAGAACCCTATTGAGGTTGAGATACCGAATATAGATGACCCAGATATATCTCTAGAGCTGAAAGATGACCCAGATGCTGTAACGGAGGATAAGTTGGTATTTCCATCCCCAGTTATAATCTATAAGTACCCTTTTGACCCAATGTTCTATACCGAAAATCAGATAAAAAAGAGAGATAGATAGGGGGTTACTATATTAGGAGTTCACATTCAGCAAGATTAAGAGATTTGAAAATAGCTCTGATATTGACCTCAACACCACTACAGCTATTTGGAGCAGTTACCACTGCTCTATCAGATAGAGATACCAAATACCATCTAATCTATATAGAGCAAATTGGTAGCCGATACCACCTGCCATTAAGAGATTGGAGAGATAACCCATTTGAGAGTATAGATATAGCCTTAATAGATAAAAGCTCAATATGGGCTAAGATTAAATCTAAAAGAGTGGCGATAGAGAAGATATTTAAATTGGTGGAGAAGATAGAGCCTCACAAGCTAATTGTAGGTAATGATAGAAAGACGGAGGTATCTGCTACTATCCATAGGTTTAAAAGTATTCTGAAGATAGAGTATCTAGATGATGGTATCCACTCCTATATATTGGAGAGGAGTTCTATCTTTAAATATACACACCTAGATAGCTTTATAAAATGGCTACTCTATGGGTATAGAGTCAATACACCAAAATATATCGGGTGTAGTGAGTATATAGATGGAGCATACCTATTTAAGCCAGAATTTGCAAACTCATGTATAAGGAGGAAAGAGGTTAAAAAGTTGGATATAGAGATATTAAAATCTGATAGAGTGAGAGGGTTAATAGATATATCTGATAATTTAACTCTAAAAGATATAGATATAGTTCTAATTCTACCCCACCGTAAGGAGCTTAATAGTAGGATATTAAATATTTTAATAAAAAAATTTGATAATCCTAAAGTGGCAATAAAGCCCCACCCTAGAGATAATGAGAGTACTAAAATCTTTAAAAGGGCTCAGAAGATTTCATATATACCTATGGAGGTTTTAACTCTACTGATAGATAATAGTGTAAAAATTGTAGGATTTGCTACAACTGCACTACTGACTGCAAAGTGGTTAAATGGAGATTTGGATATAGTATCTCTAAATTTTAGAGGGTCAGATAGTAGAGTGGTAGAGCTAATGGAGAGGAGTGGAATAAGACTGGAGGAAGGAGAGAGTTTTTGATAGACTATTTTTTACATAAATTTGATAAGAGCAACTTTAGGCTCATTATGACGATTTTGGTGAGAGATGAGGTTGATATTATAGAGGCGAATATAAGAACTCATGCAAAGCTCGGGGTTGATGGGTTTGTGGTTATGGATAATAACTCTAGTGACGGCACAAGAGAGATTTTAGAGAATTTAAAAAGAGAGTATGAGATATATATTATCGATGAGAAGGGGGACTATAGACAGGCTAGATGGATGAGAAGACTAGCTAGAGTTGCTAAAAGAGAGCTTGGTGCCGATTGGGTTATAAATAATGATGCAGATGAGTTCTGGATACCAAAAAATGGTAAAGGCTTAAAAGAGAATCTAAACTTTAAAAAGGCAGTCCTAACCGTTCAGAGATATAATATGGTACCAACAGAGCAATCTACAACCAATAGAGACTTTTTTATAAGTGATTATTATGTAAAAAATCCAATATTCTATAAAAAAACAAAAGAGCTAACAAACCCAAAACAATCAATTATCTTAGGTAAAATTGGTCCAAAGACCATTATAAATCCAAGAGGACTTATATATCTAAGGG
>JAADDP010000042.1 GCA_013153825.1 Campylobacterota bacterium | reverse complement strand
ACAAAAGGCAAAACTACTATATGATGCTATAGATAGTAGTGATGGTTTTTATGTTGGACATGCTAAAAAAGAGTCTCGCTCTCTTATGAATATTACATTTAATATAAAAAATAGAGATAACTCTAACAACTCAGAACTTGAAGCCAAATTTGTAAAAGAGGCGATAGATAATGGAATGATTGGACTAAAGGGGCATCGCTCAATTGGAGGACTTAGAGCCTCACTATATAATGCTATGAGCCAAGAGGGTGTTAAAAAGCTAGTCCAGTTTATGCAAGATTTTCAGATTAAAAATTCTTAAATAGAGTTTTTAATCTCTCTTTTATAGATTACTCCCCTTATTACTCTTCATAAATAGATTTTTTTTATCACAAAAACAACTTTTTTTAACTTAATTAAATAAAAAACAATATATAATATTAAAGGTATTAACAACAAAAGGAAACAAAATGAAATATTTAAAAATATTGTTGCCTCTTATTATGGTGGTAGGATTAGAGGCAAAGAGTGTATATTTTGATGGAGAAGATGGGAATACTTCAGCTTGGCTAACATTAGATAATGGAATTATTCAAAATATTTATGATGAAGATTTAGATAGCAGAGTAGTTAACCTCTCACCAGGGACTTATGATATTGGTCTAGATGATAGAAGCTGGGACAATACACAAGAGAGAGTTCTATCTTGGGATATGAAAATAACAGATGCATATACAATCTATGTAAGTGTAGATACTCTTCAAGGACACAGATGGCTCTTTTATAATAGCTTAAATGTTGATGTTGGGTTTCATGGAGTAGGTATTTTAAACGGATTAGGGGATAAGACCAATAATGGAACTTGGCAAAGAGTTGTAGTAGATTTAGATAGAGACCTCCAAGACACAGAACCAGATAATAGAATTGTTAGAGTAAATGGGATGAGATTTGGAGGAGTCTTAGGCTCAATTGATAATATTACTTTAGATAATCCTAAAAGAGTTACCTATGAGAATGGAGAAAATGGAGTAGATAATTGGAAAATTACAGATAATACTCCACAAGGAGCTACTATTAGACTACTAGAAGAGGATAGAGATAGTGATGAGGTAAGAGAGAATGTAATTGAGCTTAATGGAACTGCACAAGATAATGCCTTTACAATAGGGGGGTTTGATAGTAGTAGTGGTTGGAATAACAAAGATGAGCATGTATTACAGTTAAAGATGAGAAATAGTAACCCATTTACTATTATTGTGCATGTTGAAACAAGAGATGGAGATAAAAACTTAACATATACTCCAACTAGATTTGATGAGGGGATTAGTCAAGATGGATTGAGCATTCATCACGGTCTGCCAATTAGCAGAGATGGAGATAATGCAGAGTATGGAGTTGGAACAGATAGTAGATGGCAAACTTATACTCTAGACTTAGAAGATGACCTAAAAGATTATGACCCAGACAATAGACTCCTAGCTGTAAATGGAGTGACTATTAGAGGAAATACTCTAATAGATGATATAGAACTCTTTAGCATACCAGAGAGAAATGGAGCAATTAAACTCCCTCCAACAATCTATGAAGATGGAGAAGATGGAAATATTACTGGTTGGAGTGTTAGAGAGGGAAATATAAGCGATATTGTAAATGTGTATGATGATACACTAAAAAGTAGAGTAATAGAGCTAAGAGGTGGTGGCTCATATATGCTAGGGGCACTAGATGGAGATGAGGCTTGGCACAACACAACTCAAAAGATGATTTCATGGAAGATGAGAACAGACATCCCATATACAATATATGTAGTTGTAAATACCACAAATGGACTCAGACACCTATTTTACACATACAGCCCAAATAGAGGTTTAAAACATGGATTTGATACAGGAATTCACCACGGTTTAGGAGAGGCAACTACTAGTGGAAGATGGAGAACTGTAACCAGAGATTTAGAAAAAGATTTAAAAGATGCAGAACCAGAAAATAGAATAGTAGAGGTTAATGGGTTTATATATAGTGGTGGAGATGGAGGAAGAGTTGATGATATTGTTCTTTTTAATAGAGATGAGACTATCTTAGAAGATGGAGAGCTCGGAGTTAAAAAGTGGGTAATCTCAGATAATACTCCAGAAGGGGCTATGGTTGAGAATATAGAAGATAATGATACACAAGGTAGAAATACTCAAGGCTATATTATAAGCTTAAAGGGGAATGGGTTTGATAATGCCTATATGATAGGAGCTAAGAGTGAAGATAATAGCTCAAGCTGGAAGATTGATGATAAAAAGATACTCCAATGGCGTTTTAGAAACTTTGGAGAGGCAGAAGTTATAGATGAGAGGGGAACAATAAAAGACCCAAATGCCTTTGAGTTTAGAGTATTTGTAGATACAAAAAATGGAGCAAGAGAGCTAATATATACTCTTGGAGCAGAAAACTTAGGATTGATTGAGACAAAAGTAATTCATCACGGTTTAGGGGATGATAGAATTATTGGTTCTGTCTGGTCTGGAGATGACCCAATGAATGAGCTAGGACTATGGCAAACAATTACAAGAGACCTACAAGAAGATATTTGGGATTTTGAACCAGACAATAGACTCCTTAGAGTAAATGGATTTGAGGTTAGAAATAGTGGGTATATAGATGATATTAAGATGTTAGCTGATGCTAATATTAGCTCTAAAGAGAGTATAGAAGATGAGAATGTTACTATATATGAAGATAGTGAAAATGGAGATACTATTGGGTGGAGCATATTTGAAAACACATCTGGCACAGCTACTATTACAAATATTTTAGATAATGAGAAAGGAGATAGAGTTATATCTCTACAAGGAGAGGGATTAGCTGATGCTTATACTCTAAGAGATGAAAATGGAGAGAGATGGAATGATACACAAAATAGCGTAATTGAGTGGAGTATGAGATATAGTGAAAATTTCACCATCTATATAGAGACTCAAACTACAGAGGGTAGAAGATATTTAGTATATACACCAATTAATGAGGATAGAGGAGTATCTGGAAGCTACATTAGATTTGGATTGGGAGAAAATAAAATAGATGGGAACTGGCACACTATCCAAAGAGACCTTCAAGCAGATATTAAAAAATTTGAACCAGATAATGAGCTAATAGCTATTGACTCTATCATTATTAGAGGTTCAGGTCTAATAGATGATATAAAGGCTCTACCAACTCCAGATGAAAACCTAATGGAAGATATAAATAACAGCAACCAAGAAGATGAAAACCAAACAGCTACTATTTTAGAAGATGGAGAAGATGGAAATATTGATGGGTGGGGAGTATATGTAAATACATCTGGCACAGCTACAATTACAAATATTTTAGATAATGAAAAAGGAGATAGAGTTATATCTCTACAAGGAGATGGAAAGGCTGATGCTTATAGATTTCGCTCAGCTACAAATAGTAGTCTAAATGATACTGAACATAAAAATATTAAGTGGAGTATGAACTATAGTGAAGATTACACAATATATGTAGTTGTAAATACAACAAATGGAATTAGATATCTAACATATACTCCAGTAGATGAGAATAGAGGTTTAAATGGAGCTTATGTGATGTTTGGATTGGGTTCAAATAGCAATAGTGGAACATGGCAAACCTTTACAAGAGACCTAAGCAGAGATGTAGGTGAGTTTGAAGATGGAAATGAACTCATATATATAGACTCAATTATTATTAGAGGTAGTGGAAAGATTGATGATATTGTAGTTTTTTAAATAAACTAATCTAAAATTTAGATGATATAATGTTCTCCTTTAAAATTAAAGGAGACATTTTGAAATATTATGAACTCACATGCACAACTTATCTAAAAAGAGATATAGCTTTTAGAGAGAGCTTTGAGAAGATTGCAAGATATATTAAC
>JAADDP010000070.1 GCA_013153825.1 Campylobacterota bacterium | reverse complement strand
GTGTTTACTAAATATATACTATCCCCTCTGACTATTGTATATTTTCTCATAATATTTACATATAGCCTGAAGATATTGATATCTGGAGAGTGGCCAAACGGAATTTTGGCTAAGATATCACTAATATTCTCATTTGTGGCAATATTGACATATCTATTCTGGACTCCACTAATAAAGGGTAGAGATTGGAGATTTAAATCTATAATATGGGGTGCTATACTCTTTCAGAGTATAATGTTGGCACTTGCCATATATATAAGGGTCTCTGAGTATGGCTTTACAGAGAATAGATACTATATTGCCATATTTGGTATCTGGCTGATATCTATGAGTATATATTTCATATCTGTAAAGGAGGCGAGTTATAAGTGGCTATTTGTGACATTGACCCTTATGTTAATCTTCTCACAGTTTGGAAAGTATGGAGCATTGAATTATAGCAGGGAGAGTCAGCTTGAGAGGCTAAAGGAGATATTGGTACTTGAGCATAACTTAACACAGCAGGAGCAACAGAGTGTATATTCGATAGTTGAACATCTCTACTCCACTGATAGATTAGAGAGCCTTAGAGCTGTTATTCCTGATGTTGTAGAGAGGTATGAAGATTTAAATATAACTATAAAAGATAGGGTCTATTTTCCTAAGTTTGCCGTTAAGAGTTTAGGGCTAAATAGTGTAGAGAGTAAGAGTAGATATATAAAGTTTACAACTACCCTTCCAAGAAAGATATTAAATATAAGGGGCTATACCCTTCTGGTTGAGTTTAGCTACAGTAGGGACTACAATAGAAAGATATATACAAAGAGTATTCGAGTAAATTTTGATAAGAATATTTTGAGTGTCAGGAATGGTAATAGGCTTATAAGGGTAAATCTGGGAGATATGGTTAAATCTCTAGGTCTATATAGAAAGGATTCATATGTATCACTTCCAAACTATAGGATGGAGTATAGGGCTAAAGATATAAAAATTCTCTTCTATTCCATAGGAGTTGATACAAAAAGTGGTGAAATTACAGATTTTGTGGCTAAAATACTCTTTTAAAAAAGGATTTTAGAGTGGAACTTTTCATTAAACTAGAGGCAGGTTATCTCACAATAGCCATATTTGTATTGGCAATAACTGCATTTGTTACAACTAGAGAGTTTATGCCTAAAGGGAGCTTCAAGAGGGGTATCGGTATAACCATATCTGCCCTTATCCTACTTATAGCTCTACACTTTAAGGTGACCATTGATAGGATAGAGAGTGTTACCGAGGCATTTAATAGAGGTGATGCTATTTTGTGTGAGAATAGATTATATAGAAAAGGGTCTCAATCTGTAGAGATTATTAAGAGTCGGGATTGGAGCTTAGAGGATAATATCTTCTCATCCCCAAATTTTGAGAGGGGCTTCTTCATCGCTAGATGTGTGGTCAAGTAGATGAACTTTAGGTATGCCGTAGCATTGACAGGTGGAATTGCTACAGGTAAGAGTAGCGTTTCAGAGATATTTAGAGAGTCTGGATTTGATATTATAGATGCAGATATGATAGTTCACTCCATATTGGATAGAGAGTCGAGAGCCATATCTGATATCTTTGGAGAGGAGTATATACTTGATAGTGGAGAGGTCAACCGTAGAGAGCTTGGTAGGTTGATATTTAGTAATAGTGGAGCAAAGAGGAGACTTGAATCTCTTATCCACCCTCTCGTATATAGAGATATTTTAGATAAATCTATAGAGCTGGATGGTATAGGAAGAAGATATATTGTAGATATTCCTCTCTTCTTTGAGACAGGAAGATATAAAATTGATGAGGTGATAGTTGTCTATACTCCTAAAGATATACAGCTTGAGAGGCTTATGAGGAGGGATGGTATATCCAGAGATGAGGCTCTTTTAAAGATAGAGTCGCAGATTGATATTGAGGAGAAGAGGAGATTGGGTAGATATATTATCGATAATAGTGGTGATTTTGAAAATTTGAGGGTTGAGAGTTTAAGAGTAGTTGATACTCTTAATGGCTCTCTATAGGGAGAATGGTGCAGTTAGATAGATTTGTAGAGTATTTCCATCTATAGCATCATCATCTGCATCTGTATTTATGAATGCCACTGTGGCATTTAGAGGCCCAACCTCCTTCTCAAGAGTTAGAGCAATCTCACTCATATCATTTTCATTATCTCCAGTATCAACCGTCACATACTGCAGACCTAAATCTGCCACTCCAGCATTAAAGTTTGCACCAACAGCTATAGATGATGCATCATTTGAGCCGACAAATCCATAATTCCACCACGCCTCTGTATATAGGCTAGATTGAGATGCACCATGTCCAGTAGCTATATTCGATACATCTATTGCACCCTCATCATTCCTCTTTGAGTATGCCCCATAGGCAGATACCATATCACTCTCATATCCCACTTTTACACCAAAGGCGTTACTTCCATCATCCTCAACTTCTGCTTCAGCTCCTGCATATTGTAGTCCTAGGCTCAATCCATTTGCAATCTTCGCATCAGCTTGAACCCAATATGCAGTAGCCACTGTTGGAATATTGTAGTACCACCCCTGCATAGTTGTATTTGGTATAGACTCATTTATTAAACCAAAAGCGTATGCAGGTTTATTGGCTTCTGTAAAGGCGTGCATTCCTCCACCAATATTTTTTGCTCTCACTACATATCCACCCTCTCCATTTCCTCTTCCAACCCACGCACCTATAATCTTTGTATCTGGAATATTACTATTTACAGCTACAGCTGCATCAAATGTGTTTGGAGCGATATTCCAAGTTTCAGATTTAAAGAATGGGGTATCTAGTTGCTGTCGTCCAACAATAAAAGTTGTCTTTCCTGCATCTATCTGAATATTTGCAGTATCTATCCATACAACATCATCAACTCCACCATCATGGTCAACCCAAGTGGCAGATACCAAATCGTTCTCCAACCCTAAGGTTGATACCCCTGTAACTCCTGCATTTATAGTTACACCATCTTTTACACCTCTCTGATATCTTATGTTGAATGCACTATCTCCATAGCTTGAGCCTTTATCTAGAAGGTCTCCATCTCCACCATCTGTAGTTCCATAGAATAGTCTAGCCTCTCCCGTAATTTTAGAAGAGCTACCATCTGCCACTGCTCCACTAAGTGCCAATATTGCCATTAGTCCAACTCTGGTAAATTTCATATATACTCCTTTGTATTTATTACTCAAGATATTATAGTGGAAAATATACCCAACAAATCTATATAAATTCTATATATTTTGGGCATTGTAAATCTCTGTGTAGAAAAGTAATATGGTATATTAAAAATATTTTTATAAATAATAATAATTTTTTATTTAACTTATTCATAAATAATTGCCTATTTTTTGAGCATAAAAATAGATGAAAGGGTATCTCAAACTGCTATACTAATATAAAATTTTAAAGGAGAAAAGAGTCTATGAGAAACAAACTTTTTACACTTGTGACAGCTCTATCTCTGCCTATATTGACATTTGCAGAGGATAAGCTGGATAGTGGAGATACGGCGTGGATGATGATATCTACAGCACTTGTACTGTTGATGACTCCGGCAGGTTTGGCACTATTCTATGCAGGGATGACAAGAAGTAGAAATGCCCTAAATACATTTACGATGGTTATGGGTGCCTTCGTATTGGCATTTCTAGTCTGGATTGTTGCGGGGTACTCAATCGCATTTGGGACAAATGAGAGTGAGCATATTCAGAACTTTATAGGAAACTTCTCAAATATGATGTTGAGTGGGACAAAGTGGACAGATTTGAGTGGTACATATCCAACATATGTATTTATCGCTTTTCAAGGGACATTCGCAGCGATTACGGTAGCGATAGCTAGTGGTTCTGTAATTGGAAGAATGAAGTTCTCAACATGGATGGTTATTGTTGCTCTATGGGGTCTAATCGTATATGCACCAATAGCCCATATGGTTTGGGGAGGAGATGGAGCACTACTATTTGATGATGGAGCTTTAGATTTTGCTGGTGGAACTGTTGTCCATATGAATGGTGGATTGGCAGGGTTAATATTTGCAATCTTAGTTGGAAAGAGGAGAGGATACCCTAGAATTATCCTAAAACCATTTAGTATAATATTTACTGCAGTTGGTGCTGCTCTACTCTGGTTTGGATGGTATGGATTCAATGCAGGTAGTGCATTTGGTGCCAATGCCATTGCCGGTGTAGCCCTATTGACAACAACTGTAGCCACATCAGTAGCTGGATTGACATGGTTAATCATTGAGTGGATTATCTATAAGAAACCTACACTGTTGGGGTTGGCTTCAGGTATAGTTTCTGGTCTTGTTGCAATAACACCAGCTGCTGGATTTGTAAGTATTAACGGCTCAATTATAATAGGGTTTGTTGGAGCTTTGATAGGTTTCTTTGGTGTTGTAGGTTTAAAGAAGAGGCTGGGATATGATGACTCACTAGATGCTTTCGGTATCCACTTCCTAGCTGGTCTATGGGGTGCATTGGCTACAGGTGTTTTAGCACTAAGTGATAAGGATCTTCTATGGGATGGACCTCTAAAAGAGCATGGAGATAGAGTGGGGCAATTTATTGTTCAAATTAAATCTGTTATAATTGTGGGTGGATGGACTCTAATCGGAACAGTTTTAGTATATTTTATAGCATCTGCTCTTACTGGTGGTGCAAGAGTTGATGAGGAGACAGAAGAGATTGGCTTAGATGAGTCTATTCATGGTGAGAGAGGTTTCAATTTATAATTTGAGGAGCCTCCTCAATAACTTATAAAAAGGAGTAAATTTAATGAAGAAGATTGAGGCTATTATTAAGCCATTTAAACTTGAAGATGTGAAAGAGGCTCTCGTAGAGGCTGGAATTGATGGAATGACAATCTCTGAAGTCAAGGGGTATGGGAGACAGCAGGGACACTCTGAGTTATATAGAGGTGCTGAGTATGTTGTGGAGTTTATACCAAAGGTTAAGATAGAGATTATTGTAAGTAGTGAAGAGTATGCTGATATGGCCATTAAGGCTATTAAAGAGTCTGCCCACACTGGTAAAATTGGTGATGGTAAGATATTTGTATATGATGTTGAGAGTGCTATAAGAATTAGAACAGGTGAGAAGGATGAAGAGGCTCTATAGTAGCCATAATTTAAATTTTCTGATAAACTCCGCCATTTATGGCGGGGATAGTTCACAACTATATTTAAGTTCTATGTATATCTAGGAGAACATCTATCGATATAGCTTCAATATTCCCATCAACCTCTTTCTTCACCTCAACACTTCTAACACCCATATATCTCTTTACAACTGCCACAATTTCACTCTTAAGTTCATCCATGAAAGGGTACTTATCTCCACCACGATCGGACATGATGGCAATACTTAACCTATTTTTCGCCACAGATGCACTTCTCTTTCTTCTCCATAAATCGAACATTATTTAAATATACCTGCAATTTTTTTCAATAGGCTTGTATCTGAAGATGACTCTATATCTTTCATATCAACCTTCTTTCCACACAATCTGGCCGATATTCTTTCATATGCTTGACCAGCTATGGAGTTCTTATCCAATATGACAGGTTTTCCTTGATTTGAGGCATCTATCACTCCACTATCCTCAGGAATCTTACCTATCAATCTAATATTTAGAATATCTAAAATATCTTCACTTCTCAACATCTCTCCACTCTGAACCATATATGGGACAATTCTATTGATAATTAGATATTTGGCCACCTCTCCACCATCTTTCACTTTTTGAGATTTTGAATCTAATATTCCTATCGCCCTATCTGCATCTCTAATTGATGATACCTCCGGATTTACAACTATTATGGCTGCATCTGCAAACTCTATTGTGTGTTCAAAGCCACTCTCAATACCTGCAGGTGAGTCCAATATAACATATTCAAAATTCTCTTTTAGCTCTTGGATTAATCTATATACCTTTTGGGAGTTGAGAACCCTCTTATCTTTTGTCTGTGAAGCTGCTAAAAATCTTAAATTATCTGTAGATTTACTCTTGATAAGAGCCTGTTGTAGTGTGGCCTCTCCATCCATAACTTGAACAATATCATATACAACTCTATTCTCAAGACCCAGAATCATATCTAAATTTCTCTGCCCTATATCAAAATCTACAACGGCACACGATTTTCCATGTTTTGAAATTCCCAACCCTAGATTGGCAACTGCAGTGGTCTTTCCAACACCACCCTTTCCACTAATTATCGCAATTACTATGCCCAAATCATCTCCTTTTCAAATACTGGGGTTATAACTATCTCTCTATCCTTATACTCAACTCTATTTAATCTACCATCCACAAGATACTCATTATCTAGCTCAACACCCTTAAACATAATTTTTGCCTTTGCAGATATTGAGAGTATCATAAAGTTTCCATTACACCATACAAACCCCTCCACAATCTTTGTGGCTATGAAGTTACCAGATACATATATTATAGCTCCACTATTAACCCTGCTCAGCAGTAGCAAATCTCCATCTATATTTAACTCTTTCCCACTTCTAACTATTCTATCATGAACCCTAAGGTTGTTTTGAAGTCTATTTGAGAGCTTCTCTATCTCCAGTTGAGCCATAAGCTTCTCAATCTTATGCTCTCTTCTCTCGGCTAAAAGTTCCTGCTCAATCGCCCTTCTGGTTCTCCCTTTAGGGAGCTTTAAGTTATTTGCGAATAGTAGCGATTTTGAGTTTAGATACTCTCTAATTTTTTCACTAATTTCACCATTTATAACAATTAAGTGGTCTTTAAATAGGGTATAGTTTGTCTCAAAGAACTGTATAAACTCATCTTCACTATCTATGTTACACTCAAGAACCTTCACAGAATACTGTTTATTTTGCAATATAGACTCCCTATACTGTTATAATCTATTAGTTTATTAACATTTTAACTTTTTTAAATTAATAATTTGTTTATATTATCAATTTTTTTATAAAATTTCTATATCAGATAGGTTATAATTTCTAACATGAAACAAATTATTATATTATTACTTATTAAACTTTTTCTTACAGGCTGTACAGCTACAGAGTTGAAGGCCGAGGGGACTAGAGAGAACAGAATCACAATTTTAGAAGAGAAGATATTATCATTTCCAAGAAGAGGTGGAGTTCCATTTGACGGGGTTTCTGACTTGACATATGATAGGGTTAATAGTCGATTGTATATGGTTGGAGATAGGGGTTATCTCTACACATTTAACGCTAAATTTTCAAAAAAAAAGATTAAAAAGCTCGATTATTTGGGGGGAGTTCATATAAAAACCCCTATGGGAAAGGTTATAAAGCCAGATATCGAGGGTCTAACCCTAGATGGCAGAGGTAGATTGATAGCCTCATTCGAGAGACAGCCAAGAGTTAAGATGTTGGCAAGGGATGGGAGGCTTGTAAAGAATATTGAGATACCAAAATTTTTACGTAAGAGGAGTATCTTCAGGGGTAGAAATAAGATGTTTGAGGCGATATGTTACCACCATAAGTATGGTATCTTGGTGGCATCTGAGTATCCAATTCGAGGTAATAAAAAGAGGTTGCAGACCATCTACTCACTCGGTGGTAAGAGGTGGCACTTTTTAACTGAGAGGTATAAGAATTCGGCAGTTACAGCTATTGAGGTGATGGATGATGGGAATATTCTTGTTCTGGAGAGAGCCTATAGTAGCTTCTACAAGCCTCTATATATCACTCTCAAGAAGGTATATATAGAAGATTGCAGGGGGAAGGTTATATGTAAAAGTAGGCTACTTGCTACGTTTAGTAGTAGAGATGGTTGGGGATATAACAACTTTGAGGGTTTGGCAAGAGTTGGAAAGGGTAGATATCTAATGGTCTCTGACAATAATGGACACTACTTTTTATCGACACTCTTAAGATATTTTAGAGTAGATGAAACTTTTTAAACTCTTATGATGTATAATGGAAAATAAATTTATAGGTTTTAAATATGAGACTATTTATATTAATGGCACTCTCCATCTCTATATTTTATGGTGAAGTTATCGATGCAATTGCAATTGATGTGAATGGAGAGCCAATTACCACATTAGATATAAGGGCTGTAGAGGGAAAATTCAACCTATCCAAGAAGATGGCAATAGAGATGTTAATCCAGAATAGGTTGGAGAAGAGTGAGCTTAATAGGTTGAATATAGAGGTCTCTGATGAGGAGATAGATGCCAAAATTGGAGAGATTGCATCTAGTAAGGGGATGGATATTGAGAGGTTTAAAGCTGTAGTTGCCAAGTCTGGTTTCAGCTATCAAAAGTATAGGGAGGAGGTGGCTCTAGCCATAAAGAGAGAGAAGTTCATAATAGAGAAGATTGTTCCACTCATTGTAAAACCGACTGAGGATGATTTGAAGCTATACTACCAGACCCATAAGGGAAATTTTGAGAATTTAGCTCCAATGACCCAAATAAGCGTAATAGCATATAGTAGCAGGTCATCATCTAAGTTGAGAGAGGCGATATCCAACCCCATGAGAGTTATAGATGGTGTTGTGAGAAAAAATCTATTGATAGGTGCTTCAGATGTACCTCCAAATATATTTCAGACTATCCAGAGTACTCCAGAGGGTCAGTTTACAAAGCCCATCAATACAGGTAGAGGCTTTATAGCCTACTTTGTAAAATCTAAATCTAAACAGAGTGGAGGCTCAAACTTTGATATAGTTAAGAGTCAAGTTGAGATGAGGTGGTTTCAGGAGCAGAAGGGGAAGGTGATGAAGGACTATATAGATAAGCTCAGAGGTAGTGCAGATATTAGAGTCATTAGAGTACCTTAAATTATGAGATTAATACACACTTCAGATTGGCACTTGGGTCAAAGATTTTTTGGAGAGAGTAGAGAGGAGGAGCATAGAGCCTTCTTAAAGTGGCTTATAGGCATTATAGATAGTGGTGAGATTGATGCCTTAATAGTGGCTGGAGATATATTCGATACGAAGAGTCCACCAAGTTACGCAAGAAGACTCTATAATGACTTTTTGGCAGATGCCATAGAGTCTAAATGTTCAAACATAATAGTAGTTGGGGGAAACCACGACTCCGTAGTTGGCTTGAACGAGCAGAAGAGGCTACTTGAGGCTCAAAATGTATTTGTGGTTGGTGGGGCTGTAGATAGGATAGAGGAGTCTATATTTCCCATAAGTAGAGATGGAGAGATGATAGGAGTTATATCGGCAATACCATATCTATCTGAGACATCTCTTAGAAGTAGTAGAGGCTCTACCGATGAGTCAGATAGGGCTAAGGCTCTTGAGAGGGAAATCTCTAGATACTATGATAGAGCCTATAGTATATCCAGAGATATTGGATATGGTAGCTCAATACCCCTTGTCGCCACAGGGCATCTTAGTACATTGATGAGATATATGAGTGGTGCAACAAGAGATATATATATCGGCTCACTTGAGCTATTTAATAGAGAGATGTTTCCCCCATTCGACTATATAGCACTTGGACACTACCACAAGAGGATAGTCTCAGATAATTTGGCATACTCAGGCTCTCCAATTCCACTATCATTTGATGAGGTTAACTACAGAAAATATATATTGGATGTTGAGATATCTGATGGGGAGGTTACTATAGATAGTATAGAGGTTCCAAAATTTAGAGATATCTTTAGAGTCAAGGGGAGTATAGAGGATATTGAAGATGCCCTTATAGATATCTCAAATTTAGACCACGTAAGAGTTCCATTTATAGAGCTTACCGTTGAACCATCTAAAGAGCTTATAGATGTAGCATCAAAGATAGATGAGTTTAATCGCTTCGGAGATATAAAGATTGTTAAGGTTGTGGTTGAGAAGTCTGGAGATGATATTGCTCTTAATAGCTTGGATAGGAGTCTCGATAGGCTGGATAGTATCACTCCAGAGGCGGTATTTATGAAGAGGTTGGAGCTTGAGAAATTTAATGGTAATAGTAGGGATAGACTAATATCTAAGTTTAGAGAGATAGTAGATAGGGTGGAGTTGGATGAGGATTGAATATTTAAAGTTTAAGAATATAAATTCACTTAAGGGTGAGTGGCATATCGATTTCCTATCCGATGAGTTTCTCGAGAGTGGTATATTTGCAATCGTTGGAGAGACTGGAGCTGGGAAGACATCAATATTAGATGCAATTACCCTCGCCCTATATGGAAAGACCCCTCGTCAAAGGGATATGACCTCATCAAAAAATAACGTTATGACAAAGCATACTGCAGATTGTTATAGTGAGATTATATTTAGAGGTGTAGGTGATAGACGATATAGAAGCAGATGGTATCAACATAGAGCTAAGAGGAGTCCAGAGGGGAAACTTCAAACACCAAAGGTTCTACTTGAGGAGATTAATGGAGATGTGATAGCCACTAAGATTGAGGAGTGGCGTTCCGGTGTTGAGTCTGTCATAAAATTAAACTTTGATAGATTTTGTAGATCTGTTATGTTGGCTCAAGGTAACTTTTCAGCATTTCTAAAAGCTAGTGAGAGGGAGAAGTCTGAGATACTTGAGCAGATTACAGACTCAAAAATATATAGAGAGGTCGGCAAGAGGGTATATAGTGAGAAGAGAGCCATTGAGATAGAGCTATCAAAATTGAGAGAGAGGCTATCTCAGAGTGAGCCACTTCCCTATGAAGAGAGGGTTCAATATCTTAAATATTTGGAGGAGCTTAATTATAATATTGAGTTTTTAAAGTTAAAACTATCGGATATGAGGAGCAGAAGGGGCAATCTTGAACTCATTGTAAAAAATCTTAAGATATTAAAAGATTTGAATGGGGAGCTATCCATTTTAAAGTCTCAACTAAACTCCTTGGAGGAGAGTAGAGCCGATATTGATAATATATTAAATAGAGCTATATCAGAGCTGGATAAGTTTCAAAAGTCATTTGGTGAGAGGGAGGAGCTAATTGCAGATGTCCAGAGGTTAGATTTTAAAATTGATGGACTTATTGAGATGAGAGATAGATATCGAGAGAGCATAGATAGTTTGACCATAGAGAGGGGTAGAGCGTTACAGAGGCTTGAGATGGTTGAAGATGTGGATATAGAGGAGAGCAGAGAAGAGCTATATAGAGAGAGAGGTGTATATATAGATTTGAGGTATCGCTGTAGAAGTTATATGGAGAGTGCCAATAGATTAGAAGATATCTTAAGTAGATTGAAGATTAGAAAGAGGGACTACTCCTCCGTAGGTAGAGAGATTGAGGAGAGTGTTAGAGAGAGAGTGGCAGTGGAGTCAAAACTTAAAGATATGGATTTAACTCTCAAAGTGGTTGAACTTAGGGGATATCTTGCTGATGGGGAGCCATGTCCTGTGTGTGGGAGTTCAGATTACAATTTAGATGCTATAGATGATGCCCCCCTGAAGGCTTCGGATGTAGAAGATATGGAGAGTAGGCTAAAGATACTATCAGATAAACTGGACAATTTAAAACTTGAACATAGGGATATAAAGAGAGATATTGAGTCTTTAAGGGTAGAGAGTCTGCGATTACAGAGAGATATGGGTGGTCTAAATATTGAAGATAGAGCTATATGTGATGGTGTGGATGAGAGAATTGAAGAGCTGAACCATAAGATATCTAAACTTAAAGATATGGATGTGAGATTGGAGACTCTTAATAGTTTAAGCTCTATAGAGAAGAGTATAGATGAGCATCAAGATAGAGTAGATGCCATTGATAGAGAGTTAGAGATATTAAAAGGTAGTAGGGATGCTAAATTTAGTGGAGATATAGAGAGCTATAGGGGTGAGCTACTATCTGAGCAGAGTAGATTGATTAGGGATAAGGATAGATATCTTAGAGATTTACACTCCATAGATATTGAGCTTAAGGAGACTCAATTAACTATTAGAGATAGAGAGGTGAGAGTAGAGACTTTAGAGGGTGAGGTTAGTAGGGCAAACAGCACCATAGATAATCTAAATCTTGAGAGTTTAGATTCAGAGATATCTGAGGTAGAGAGTCAGCTATTGAGTAAAAATCAGGAGCTTGGAGAGGTTAGGCAGATTATCCGTAGAGATGATGAGGTGATATTGAGATATAGGGAGACAAAATGTAAATTGGATATTTTGGAGAGAGATTTTGAGACTATATCTGTATTAAATAGCCTTATTGGAAGCAGTGATGGGGCTAAATTTTCTAAGTTTGCACAGAGTGTGACTATGGATTATCTAATTTTACTTGCAAATAGACATCTCCAGATAATAGATGGTAGATATAGACTTGAACAGGGTGCTATTATGGAGTTCATAGTTGTAGATAGCTATCAGGCTGATGAGAGGAGAGTTGTATCAAATCTATCTGGAGGGGAGAGTTTCCTAGTTAGTTTAGCACTCGCTCTAGGGCTTTCAGATTTAGCTGGAAATAGTATAAACATAGAGACTCTATTTTTAGATGAGGGGTTTGGAACTCTAGATGGAGATACTTTAGAGACCATTCTAGTTGGTCTAGATAGGCTGAACTCTCAAGGTAAAATTGTAGGTATAATATCACATGTTGAGGCGATAAAAGAGGCTATACCTCTCAAGATAGAGGTTAAGAAGAGTGGAGGCTTTGGCTATCTAGAGCCGAAATATAGTCTAAATATTAAGTAAGAATTGTGTAAAATGGAAAAGATTAAAAATTTAAAAGAGTTTGCAACTAAGAGGTATGGACAGAACTTCCTAAAAGATGAGACCATATTAGAGAAAATCGTCGAAGCGATACCCAAAGATGGAGATGGTTTAGATGTTGTGGAGATTGGGTCTGGCTTAGGTGATTTAACCAAAAAGTTGATAAGTGTTGCAGATGTTACAGCGTTTGAGGTTGATAGAAGATTATGTAAAATATTAAGCTCTACATTTAGAGATTCAATTGATAATGGAAAGTTGAGGCTAAATTGTGGAGATGTTCTAGAGTATTGGAGTAGAGGTGATAGTTTAGCAGATAGAGATTACTATCTAATTGCAAATTTACCATACTACATTGCTACCAATATCATATTGAGGGCATTTAAGGATAGCAGATGTCGAGCTATTTTAGTTATGGTGCAGAGAGAGGTTGCCGAGAGGTTCTCTGCTAAGAGTGGAGATAGGCAGTTCTCCTCACTTAGTGTATTGGCTCAGAGCGTAGGAGAGTCTAAGATTCTATTTGATGTAAATCCAGAGAGTTTTGTCCCTCCTCCAAAGGTAACCTCCAGTGTACTACTTATTACTAAGAGAGAGAGCATTGATAATCCTAAATTTGAGAGTTTTTTGAAGGTGGCATTTCAACAACCGAGAAAGAGACTTTTAAAAAATCTATCTGCCAGATATGCGAAAGGGGAGCTGGAGAGGCTATTCCATACCCTAAATATTGCACTAGATATTAGACCTCATCAGACTGAGACATCTACTTATCATAAACTATATAAAGAATTAATTGAGGATAGTAGATATGGAAGAGAAGAGAAAAAGTCAAGAAGAGCAGGGTCAACAGAGAGTTAAGAGGAGTAAGCCTAAAAGGGGCTATAGAAAGGGTGGAGCTAGTGGTAGAAAGGGTCTTAAAAGAGCCACACTAAAGAGGGATATAAGAGATGCTCTAAAGTTAAATAGAGCATCTGATGAGAGTAGAATGAACCCATATCGACAGATAAATCCAAATGGTAAGAGTAAGATAAGATTTACTCCACTTGGAGGTTTAGGGGAGATAGGGGGAAATATTGCCGTTTTAGAGGATGATGAGAGTGCCATTATAATTGATGTAGGTATGAGCTTTCCAGATGAGACGATGCATGGCGTAGATATTCTTGTGCCAGATTTCTCATATCTACATGCTATCAAGAGTAAGATAAAGGGTATTGTGATTACACATGCCCATGAGGATCACATAGGGGCTGTTCCATATCTATTTAAGGAGCTTAAGTTTCCAATATATGGAACTCCTCTATCCCTAGCAATGATTGAGGCTAAATTTCAAGAGCATAAGCTGAGAGATGATACAAAATATTTTAACTATATTGTTAAGAGAGAGCTATATGAGATTGGAACATTTAAGGTTGAGTGGATGCATGTGACCCACTCAATTATAGACTCATGTGGACTTGCAATCCAGACAAAGGCGGGAACTGTTATCCATACTGCAGATTTTAAGATAGACCATACGCCGATAGATGGTTTAACTACAGACCTACATAGATTTGCCCACTACGGCTCAAAGGGGGTTTTATGCCTATTATCTGATAGTACAAACTCACATAAGAGTGGATTTACAAAGAGTGAGGCCGTCGTTGGAAGAACGTTTGATAATCTCTTCTCAATAGCCAAGGGTAGGGTTATAATGTCCACATTCTCCTCAAATACCCATAGACTCTTTCAAGCTATGCAGAGGGGTGTTCAGTTTGGGAGAAAGATAGCTATTATTGGACGCTCTATGGAGAGGAATATTGAGATAACCAGAACCTTAGGTTTTGTGGATATTGATGATAAACACTTTATTGAGCCTCATGAGATATCGAGATATCAAGATAGTGAACTTCTAATCCTAACTACAGGCTCACAGGGTGAGGAGATGGCCGCACTATCTAGAATGGCTACAGATGAGCATAGGCATATAAAGTTGAAGCCTACCGATACAGTTATAATTTCGGCAAATGCCATACCAGGGAATGAGGGGGCTGTCTCATCTCTCATGAATAGGCTCGTCAAGGCTGGAGTTACAGTTAGATATAAGGATTTTGAGAATATACATGTATCGGGACACGCTGCACAGGAGGAGCAGAAGTTGATGTTGAGATTAATTCAGCCTAAATTCTTCCTTCCTGTCCATGGTGAGTATAACCATATTGATAGACACTCTCAAACGGCTGTAGATTGTGGAGTTGATAGGAGAAATATTCTCCTTATGAGTGATGGTGATCAGGTTGAGATAACAGCTAAATATATTAAGAAGGTTAAGAGCGTGAAGGTTGGAAAGAGTTATATAGATAATCAAAATAATAGAGAGATAAAATCGGAAATAGTGGCAGATAGACAGAAGTTGGCAGGTGATGGCGTTGTAAACGTAGCATTTCAGCTTGATAGAGAGAATAGGAAGATAAAGGGTGATGTGATAGTAAATACACATGGTCTAATTCCAAATAGAGAGAGTAGGAGATTTAGTAAGGAGATTACAAATATTATAGAGTCATTTCTACTCAATGCCAAGGATGAACAGCTTGAGAGTAGAAAGGTTGCTCAGAGTGAGCTTAGAAGTGTACTTAGAAGACATATAGTTAGAACTAAGAAGAGATACCCAATTATTATTCCTATAATATTCTACACATAGAGATTTCTCTGGAGATGTTTTAGAATTTTTGAGACCATATCGACTCTAATTCTAAAACTCTCCCTACTCGCCCTCTCCCTTACTGTGTGGTCTCCATCTCCAAATGGCCCAAATCCATCTATAGTGGTGAGACCACAAGAGGCTACTATATTAGCATCGCTAACTCCACCCCTTTTCTCCGTATGAATTTTTCTACCTGTAATCTTCTCTAACTTCCCAATTAACTCTAGTTGTTGAGGATTTTCCTCCATAACATCTCTCTGTATCGAGCCACTAAGTTTAGATTTTGTACCATCTACATAGCTCTTTTCAGCTATATTCTCCAAGGCTTTTAGGAGTCTATCCCTCTCACTATTTCTCTCATATCTAATCTCAACTCTCAATCTACACTCAGGACTTATTGTATTTGCTCCTATGCCTCCAGATATCTCACCCACATTTACGGTTGTTCCAATATCTAAATTGGTAAGCTTTGTCAACTCTATCAGCTTATATGCCCCCTCGAGATTGGCATTGACACCATCTAGATAGCTTGTTCCTGCGTGTGATGCCCTCCCCTCTATATCTATGGTGAATGTACCTACACCCTTTCTACCTGTAACTACCTCCATACTCTCTCCACTAGCTTCAAATACGAAACAGTAGTCATAATCCTTTGCAATACTCATAGTCACATACTTTGAGTCATCACTACCACTCTCCTCATCACTCACAAGTAGAAAATCTACATTATAAATCTCTCCAAACTCCCTATATACCTCTCTTAACGACTCAAGAGCCACAATATTTCCACCCTTCATATCGCAAACTCCAGCCCCATAAACCCAATTTTCATCCTCTCGATACCCCTCAAATTTACCCTCTGGAAATACAGTATCGTTATGACCTAGAAGCAGAACTCTATCTCCGCCTCTCTTTTTTGATTTAAATAGGTAGTGGTCTCCTATACTCTCCCTCTCAAATATCGTAGTCTCAAATCCAATCTCCTCCATCCAACTCTGCATCTCTCTAGATACACTATCTACCCCCCTCTTATTTTGGGTAAATGAGTTTATTCTACATATCTTCTCTAAATCTTTTAGGTATTGCATAAGTTTTTCCTATTGATATTTTCAGCTAATTTTATTAAAAAAATGGATAAAAATCTATTATAATATAACATTATATTTATATATAGCTTTATAGAAGCTATTATTGTATCAATAGTTGATATAAAATGTTTTTTTTATGAACATTTTTTATTAAGATACGATAAACCATGTAACTTAGTAACTCAAAAAAAAGAATTTATTATTATAAAAATGCTCAATAAGATATTTTTATAGTAACAATTAAACTTACTTCTGTAATAATAAATGTGCAAATTTAATTTTAAAGGAAAGGTATGAGTAGTAGAAGAGACTTTATGGGTATGGCTCTGGGTGGATTTACTGCCTTGGGAGGACTTGGTGCTTTGTATGCTATGAAGAGAACTTGGGACCCCCTACCGAGCGTAAAATCTGCTGGTTTCACAACTCTAGATTTGAAAGATTATCAGGAGAATCAATTAGCAGTTGAGAAGTGGAGAGGAAAGCCTATATTTATCTTAAAGCAGTCTGAAGAGATGGTAGGAAAGCTCTCAGATGATAGTAAGAAGAGGCTAATAAAGGCTGGAGATGGTTACTATATGGTTGCAGTTGGTCTCTGTACACATCTGGGTTGTATCCCTAGTTTCCGTCAAGAGAGCGAAGATTTCCTATGTGCATGTCATGGTGGAATGTATGACTCTACAGCTATGGTAACAAAGGCTCCACCTCCAAGAGGGTTAGATATTCCACCAT
>JAADDP010000065.1 GCA_013153825.1 Campylobacterota bacterium | reverse complement strand
TGGTATGGAAGAAGATTTCATAATAAGCTGACAGCTTCAGGTGAACGTTACAATATGTATAGGATGACGGCAGCTCATAGAACCTATGCACTAAATACCGTTCTAAAAGTTACAAACTTAGATAATAAAAAATCTGTAATTGTGAAGGTAAATGATAGGGGGCCATTCTACCGTTCACGAGATATAGATTTATCATATGGTGCAGCTAAGAGGATAGGGCTTACGGATAAGGGTGTTGGAAGAGTTAAAATTGAGGTTATACGCTCTCCTAAAAAGTCAAAGAGAAAGCGTAAGAAGATAAAGAGAAACTGTGTCGTACAAGTTGCATCATTCTTTGATAAGAGATATGCAAAGAGTTTTAAGAAGAGGCATAAGTTAAAAAATGCAGAGATAATACCTACATATTCAAAATCTAAAAAAAAGATGCTATATAGGGTTATTGTTAGGTGTACTCCTTGGGAGGCAAAAAGGATTTTAAAGTCTAAAAAATTTAATGGAGCCTATCTAGTATCTTAAGGCTCTAACTCATAATGGAGGGGTACTCCTCCATCTAGACATGAAAATTGGCATTTGCTACAGCTACACAATCCATCTCAATAAGTACACCCTTCGGTAACTCTTTTACAGCTACAGTACTCCTTACAGGTTTATGGTCTTGAAAGTAGTGTGCATATATCTCATTCATCTTTAAAAAGTTTCCCATATCTGTCAAATATACGGTAGTCTTAATCACATCGCTAAATGTAGCCCCACTAGCCTCAAGTACATAAAATAGATTTTTTAAAACTTGATGTGTCTGGTTTACAATATCATCAGCCACAACCCTACCATGCTCATCCAACGGAACCTGTCCTGATGTATATACCATCCCGTTTGCAACTATCGCCTGTGTATATGGTCCAATTGCCGGTGGTGCATTTCTCGTCTCAATAAATCTCATATATAACCTCCATTACTTATCTTTATCTTCATAGAATATGTAGCTTGTTGAGTAGTCTGAAAACTCAAAATAGACCCTCTTCTTCTCATCATCATCTATCTTTCCATTAAGATTTTTATCATTAAATCCATACCCAAATCTGTATGGTCTATCCTTGTCGCTATCTGTCCCTTTTGCAGTTGTAAGCTTATCAATCTCCATAAATCTCTTTACAAGCTTATCTCCTGCATAGACCTCTAATATACCATCTGTTCCTGTCCAGTTTTGAATTGAACGACTTATCCTATTCTGCGTCTCTTGAGTACAGCCGGATAATATTAGCAGTAAAATAGTTAAAATGTGGTAATTTAACCTCATTTATTTTCCCTTCAGATTAAAATATAATTTTTGGTATTCTACCATAATTAGATAGGCATATTAAATCTCTGTAGTACCATATCTCCAAACTTATCAAAATATATATAGTATAGCCTATCTTTTGCAACATTAAGACCCAATAGGTATCTAATTGCCAAGTTTGCCTGTATAGATGCTATCTGCATAACAATAGGGGCGTGAACACCACCAAGCTCCCCATATTTAGTCCCAAATATACCACTTAGAGATGACTTATCAAATAGACAGGCTTGACCATTAAACTCCTCGACACTTCCATAAATCCAAGGGGTCTCTATCGATTTTGCAAATCTCTCTATCTCAAATCTAACATCCATATTATCTGAAGCATCAATAATTAAATCTGCCCTATACCCATTACTCTTCGATATAAATTGGCTAAAACTTAATTGATGTCCACTTATAGAGACGAATGGGGACTTCTCTCTAACTCTTTCAGCCACAACATCACACTTGTATCTATCTCTATCCTCAAGTTTAAATGCTATCTGCCTATGTATATTTGATAGTGATACGATATCAAAATCTACTATGTCAATCTCCCCAATACCAGATGTACCTAGAGCATATGCCAATGAGCTTCCTAGCCCCCCAGCACCAACAATAAGGACTCTTCTATTCTCTAGATTACTCTGTCTCTCCATTCCCCAGAGTTTAATCTGTCTGCTAAAATATTCACTCTTATCCATTGAGATACCTATGAAATTTAACTCTTTAATATTTAAAATACTTCACGATTATATCAGAATATGTAGAAGATAAAGTTAAAGAGCTCTGTATGGCGCGGTGGACGAGGCTCGAACTCGCGACCCCCTGCGTGACAGGCAGGTATTCTAACCAACTGAACTACCACCGCATACTTTAACTCTTAATGGTGGTCGATACTAGACTCGAACTAGTGACATCTACCTTGTAAGGGTAGCGCTCTACCAACTGAGCTAATCGACCTTAACCGATGGTGACCCGTCTTGGATTCGAACCAAGGACCACCTCCTTAAAAGGGAGATGCTCTACCGACTGAGCTAACGGGTCATCACTTCTAACAAGTGGATGAAATTATAGCTTATAAAATAGTAACTGTCAAGCTTTTTTAAAAAAATTAACCACTTTTATCAGGTTTAAACTCACAACAGTCACTAACCGTCTTTTGTGGATATTTTATATACTCATATCCGTTATGGATGGTATATATACCAAAAGCTACTACAGCAATAGAGGCAATCTTTATAATAAAGTCTCTAAGAGAGCTATTTTTATATATTCCCACAAAAAACCCTAGGCTAAATAGTGCTGGAATTGTGCTAAGACCAAATAGTAGCATGACCACTGCTCCCCAGATTGGACTCCCTGTACTAGCAGAGGTAACAGCAAAGAAATATACAAGCCCACATGGTAGAAGTCCATTTAGAAGTCCCAATATATAGAAGCTATATAGACTTTTAGTCTGGAGAGTCTCTCTAAATATCTCTCTATACCAAGCAAAGTTGTGCATTGAATGCTCTATTCTATTAAGAAAATTTAATTTTCCAAGTAGAGATAGTCCACTTAAAATCATAAATATACCAGCTATAATCAACAGAGTTCCATTTGCAATATTGTTAAACATGGCAACTCCACCAAGATATCCAAATAAAAATCCTAAAGTGGTGTATGTTGTAACCCTCCCTAGAGAATAGAGTAGATGAGATAGCGTCTGCTTAGATTTAGACCAGTTGCTATCTATCTTTGTGCTACTATATGCAATAATTATCCCTCCACACATCCCTACACAGTGGCTAAATGAGCCTAAAAAGGCTATTGTGATGATAGATACTATATCAATTGCTTCCATTGATATCCCTACTCTTTATGAGTTGCTGTCTAATTTTTGGGTTTCTCATTGTCTCTCCCCTTAGAGTTAAAATTCTCATCTCTTCAAATGGTATGGTGTTATCTCTTCGATTTTTATATGCACCAAATCCATATCTCATTGGTGTTGACTCATCTCTTGTATAGTATGCCTCTTTTGCATCTATCCACTCTTTAGTATCTCTTGTATATACCCAAACTTTAGCTCTATCTTTGAAATCTCTCTCCTCTAACCACTTTACCATCCCCCCATGGTCATGGAAGAACCATGTATTTCCATTTGGAGCTATAACCTCAGATGCATACTCTAAACTATCTATAACCATTCCACACTGGCTATCTTGGTAGTGGTGTAACTCAATTGGGAGGGGCTTTCCATCAAAGTTTCCTTTTTTTAGAGTAACCATACCCTTTTGCTCTGCTAAATTTAAAAAGATGGTAATAATTACCCCAATTATAACTATAATTACTATTATAGGTTTTAGCTTTTTCATAGATTTTCTCCTAAAACATTAAATATTTAATTTTGTTTAAGTTTGTTTTGTTATAATATCAATGTAACGACATAAGAGATTCTATCTTTAGTTTTTCCCCTATTTCTAAATCTCTAAAGAGAAAAGTCTATATTGTCGTTACATATATTCTATATTTTATATAGATAACTAAAGAGTTACTTGAAAATATCCTTTTTCTCTATTTTTTGTAACTCTTTTATATAAATCTATTCTACTGTTCATGGATATATAGACATTATTCTCC
>JAADDP010000098.1 GCA_013153825.1 Campylobacterota bacterium | reverse complement strand
TGCCACAGTGATGGAACTGGTAGACTTGGAAGACTCAAAATCTTCTGCCTTCGGGCGTGTCGGTTCGAATCCGACCTGTGGTACCATTTATATCTTCAGCAAAATTGAAACTGAAAAGCGTAGTTCCAAATAAAAGTTTTAGTATAATCTACTTTAAAAAGGAACACCAATATGGAACAGTTTAAAACTTACGCATTAATGATTGGATTGACTCTGCTATTTATCTGGTTTGGTGGATTGATTGCTGGAAGAGTAGGTATGGCGATAGCGTTTCTAGTGGCTATGGCTATGAATTTTTATGCGTACTACTACAGCTCTGAACAGGTACTAGCTCAATATAATGCAATTCCTGTAGATAGAAGTTCGCTCCCAGAACTATACAATATTGTCGAGAGACTAGCTGTGAGAGCAAATCTCCCTATACCACAAATATATATTATTCCTGAAGAGCAACCGAATGCCTTTGCTACGGGTAGAGATTATCAACATGCAGTTGTTGCCGTTACTGAAGGTCTATTAAATCTACTAAATGAGAATGAGGTTGAGGCTGTAATAGCCCATGAGCTGAGCCATATAAAACATTATGATATGTTAGTTGGAACTATCGCTGCCACAATATCTGGGGCGATAGCGATGTTGGCAAATTTCGGAATGTTTTTTGGAGGTGGTGATAGTGAGAGACCAAACCCAATCGTGATGTTAATCTTGATTGTTGTAATGCCTATTGCTGCAACTATTATTCAGATGACTGTTAGTAGAAGTAGAGAGTTTATGGCAGATGAAGGGGCATCAACCATGACAGGACATCCAGAGTGGTTGCAGAGTGCTTTGATAAAGTTGGAAAATTATGCAAATAGATACATACTACCTGAAGCTGAACCTCAAACTGCACATATGTTTATAATAAACCCTCTCATAGGTAAAGATTTCTCCATGCAGGATCTATTTAGTACGCACCCATCGACTCAACAGAGAATTGAGAGGTTAGAGGAGCTGAAGAGACGAGGATTTTAGAGATGTCCACCCCTAAATATACCCACCTGCATCTACATACAGAGTTTTCCATGTTAGATGGAGCAAATAAGATAGATGTTCTCGCCAAAAAGGTAAAAGAGCTTGGAATGGACTCTGTCGGAATGACTGATCATGGAAACATGTTTGGAACGATAATATTCTATAACACCATGAAAAAAAATGGGATAAAACCCATTATTGGAATGGAAGCCTATATCCATAATAACCCTGATATATCTGATAGGAGTACCAAACAGAGATTTCACATATGTCTATATGCAAAAGATGAAGTTGGGTATAAAAATCTAATGTATCTAAGCTCTCAAGCCTATCTAAAAGGGTTCTACTATAACCCTAGAATAAATTGGGAGCTTCTGAAGAGACACTCTGAAGGGTTAATATGCTCTAGTGCATGTCTTCAAGGTGAAGTTAGTTGGCATCTAAATTTGAGTGAGAGAAATAGAAACTTTGGGGCAAAGGGGTATGATGAGGCAAAGAGAGTAGCATTGAGATATAAGGAGCTATTTGGGGATGACTTCTATATTGAGATTATGCGTCACGGAATAAAGCATCAGTTCGATATAGATTCTCAACTAATTCAGCTCTCTAAAGAGACAGGTATAAAACTTGTAGCTACAAATGATACACACTACACGGAACAGAAAGATGCAGATGCACATGAGGCATTCATGTGTATAGCCACGAATAAACTATATGATGATCCTACCAGATTGAGACACTCAGTCCATGAGTTCTATGTAAAGTCTCCCGAAGAGATGGCAAAGCTATTTGCAGATATCCCAGAGGCTATTGCGAATACTCAAGAGATAGCAAATAAGTGCAATTTAGAGATAAAGCTTGGAAATCCAACTCCCCCAAACTTCAAATTCACAAGAGATGTGGCTAAAGGGCTTGGGTTAACTCTTCCAGAGCCTCAAAAGGAGTACTCCATGGAGAATGATAAGGTTCTATTTGAGTATGAGGCTAGGAGGGGGTTAGAAAAGAGATTAAAGAGCATTCCTGAGGATAGACATCAAGAGTATAGGGAGAGGCTTAAAAAAGAGATAGATATTATAAACTCAATGAAGTTCCCGGGCTATATGTTAATCGTTTGGGAGTTTGTATCTAAAGCTAAAGAGATGGGAATTCCAGTGGGGCCTGGACGCGGATCAGCTGCTGGTTCACTTGTATCCTATTCACTAAGAATTACAGATATTGACCCCTTACCTTATGGGCTACTATTTGAGAGATTTCTAAATCCGGCTAGAGTATCCATGCCAGATATCGATATGGACTTTTGTCAAGCAAGACGACAAGAGATTTTAGATTATGTAATAGATAAGTATGGGAGGGAGAATGTAGCTCAAATTATCACCTTTGGTAAATTACTTGCAAGGGGGGTAATCAGAGATGTAGCTAGAGTTCTAAATATGCCATATGAAAGAGCTGATGCGATGGCAAAATTAATTCCAGATGAGCTTGGAATAACACTACAGAAAGCTTATGAGAAAGAGCCTAAAATTGAGGAGCTTCTAAATAGAGACCCCTTAGCAAAGAGAATATGGGAATACGCCTTAGCACTTGAGGGGTTAAATCGAAATGCAGGAACTCACGCGGCTGGAGTTGTCATCTCAAATGAGCCTCTTTGGGAGAAGACACCACTATTTAAACCTACAGGTCAAGATACAATAGCTACCCAATATAATGGGAAGTATATTGAAGATGTAGATTTAATTAAGTTTGACTTCTTAGGGCTAAAGACACTTACTGTGATTGAAGAGGCAAATAAGTTAATTGAGAAGAGATATGGAAAGAGGATTGACTTTACAAAGGAGAATATTAACGATAAAAAGGTCTATGATTACATCTCTACAGGAGAGACTTTAGGGCTATTTCAGATAGAATCAGCTGGAATGCAGGATTTAGCAAAGAAACTAAAACCTAGCCAATTTGAAGATATTATTGCAATGTTGGCTCTATATCGCCCCGGCCCCATGGAGTCTGGAATGTTAGATGACTTTGTTGAGAGAAAGCATGGAAGAGCTAAGATTACATATATGTTCCCAGAACTTGAACCAATACTAAAGCCAACTTATGGAGTAATTGTATATCAAGAGCAGGTTATGCAGATAGTCCAAACCATTGGGGGCTTTAGCTTAGGGGAAGCTGATTTAGTTCGTCGTGCTATGGGGAAAAAGATTAAAGAGGAGATGGATAGACTCAAAGGGGAGTTTGCAAAAGGGGCAGAAGAGAGAGGATTTGACATCAAAAAGGCTAAAGAGCTATTTGATTTAATTGTAAAGTTTGCTGGATATGGATTTAATAAATCACACTCTGCAGCCTATGCTATGATAACATTTTATACCTCTTTTCTTAAGACATACTACCCAACTGAGTTTATGTCTGCAATCTTAACCCTAGAGAAGCATAATACAGATAAGGTTGTAAAGTATGTAGATGAGCTAAAGAGATTGGATATAGAGCTTAGACCTCCAAATATAAACTATTCCGATTTAAATTTTCAAGCAGATAAGATTGATGATAAAAATGTTGTATTTTTTGGAATGGGTGCAATTAAGGGGGCTGGAGATGTAGCAATTGGCTCTATTATAAAAGAGAGAGAAGAGGGCGGAGATTTTAAGAGCCTAAGTGACTTCATCTCAAGAGTTGACGGCTCAAAGGTAAATAAGAAGGTTATTGAAGCACTAATTAAGGCTGGAGCTTTTGATGATTTTGGATATAGTAGAAAAGCACTTCTTACACAAATTGAGACCATAATAGATGCTCTAAATAGTGCAAAGAGACTTAGAGAACAGGCAAAAAATTCTCTTTTTGGAGAGAGTGAAGAGATGTTAAGTATCAATATAAATTTAGTTCAGATGGAAGAGTTTGAGCTATATGATATCTTAGCAATAGAAAAAGAGTCGTTAGGATT
>JAADDP010000102.1 GCA_013153825.1 Campylobacterota bacterium | reverse complement strand
AGTAGATGGCAAAGAGAAAAGCAAAAAAGAATATTGCTAAAGGTGTAGTTTATGTTGCTGCTACCTTTAATAATACTGTAATTACAGTAACTGATGAGATGGGAAATGTAATTTCTTGGAGTAGTGCTGGGGCATTGGGATTTAAGGGTAGTAAAAAGTCAACACCTTTTGCAGCGACTGAAGCTGTAGCCGATGCTATGAAGAAGGCTATGGAGCATGGAATTAAAGAGGTAGGAATCAAGGTTCAAGGGCCAGGTTCAGGTAGAGATACGGCAGTAAAATCTATTGGTGCAACAGAGGGGATTAAGGTTGTATGGTTAAAAGATATTACTCCATTACCTCACAACGGTTGTCGTCCTCCTAAACAGAGAAGAGTATAGAGTATTATAAAAATTTTTTAAAAAAAAGGTAGAATAGATGGCAAGATATAGAGGTCCAGTTGAGAAGCTAGAAAGACGACTTGGAGTTGATTTAGGATTAAAGGGTGAGAGAAGACTTGCAGGTAAATCGGCTCTTGAGAAGAGACCATACCCACCAGGGCAACATGGTCAAAGAAGAGCAAAAATTAGTGAATATGGTCTCCAGCTCCAAGAGAAGCAGAAAGCTAAATTTATGTATGGTGTGAGTGAAAAGCAGTTTAGAAACCTATTTAGAGAGGCAAATAGAAGAGATGGAAATACAGGGGCAATCTTAATTCAGTTTCTAGAGAGAAGATTGGATAATGTTGTCTACAGAATGGGATTTGCTACAACTAGAAGATTTGCTAGACAGCTTGTAAATCATGGTCACATTCTCGTTGATGGAAAGAGAGTCGATATCCCATCATATAGAGTAAAAGCTGGTCAGAAGATTGAAGTTAGAGAGAAGAGCAGAAACAATCCTCAGATAAAACGCTCAATTGAGCTTACAAACCAGACTGGAATTGTTGAGTGGGTTGATGTTGATAAGGATAAACTATTTGGTATATTTAGTAGAGTTCCAAATAGAGAAGAGATTTCAATTCCTGTTGAAGAGAGACTAATCGTTGAGCTTTACTCTAAGTAGTAGATAAAATTGGATTAAAGGCATAAAATGAGAAAAATTAAGGTTGCACCTTCTCTTCCAGAGAATGTTGAGGTTAATGAGATTGGTGAAAATAGAGCTGAAATTATTGCCTATCCTTTTGAGAGTGGTTATGCCATTACTCTAGCACACCCCTTAAGAAGATTAATATTGGGCTCTTCTGTGGGGTATGCTCCAATATCTGTAAAGATTGATGGTGCATCTCACGAGTTTGATAGTATTCGTGGAATGCATGAAGATGTGGCTGTCTTCATTATCAACCTAAAAAATATACGCTTTAAACTGCCTGAGGGAGTTCAGAGGGCAGAGCTTAGTTATAAATTTTTAGGCCCTAGAAAGATTACAGCTAAAGATTTAATAACAGATGAGGTTACAGTAGTAAATCCAGATGCCTTCTTAGCAACTCTAAATGAAGATGCTAGATTGAGCTTCACCGTTGTTGTTGTTCAGGGGCTTGGATATGTACAGAGTGAGGATTTAATGGAAGAGATAGAGAGTGACCACATTCCATTAGATGCCTTTTTCACCCCTGTAAAGAAGGCTAATTACGATATAGAGAAGATACTCGTTGATGATAGTCCAAACTATGAGAAGATAGTTTTTGATATTGAGACCGATGGTCAGATATCCCCTGTAGATGCCTTCATAAATGCTTTAGAGACGATGTATAAACAGCTATCTGTATTTAATGGAGTTTTAGATGTTGAGATAAATGCAACTCCAGTTAAGAGAAATACCGATGATAGTGAGCTAAAGCAGTATTTAGATAGGATAGATTCTCTGGGGCTGAGTGCTAGGTCATTCAATTCACTAGATAGGTCGGGAATTCAATATGTTGGTGAACTTGTCCTAATGAGTGCAAATGAGATTAAAAATATCAAAAATCTTGGAAAGAAATCTCTTGATGAGATTGGAGAGTGTCTAAATAAGTTGGGTTATGGGGATGATTTTGAGTTACCAGAGAACTTGAGAGTAGCTCTTATTAAAAAGATTGAGCAGTTAAAAAGTAGCTCAGATTAAGGAGAACAGATGAGACATAGACATGGATATAGAAAATTGAGCAGAACCTCTGCTCATAGAAAAGCTTTACTCAAAAATCTATCTATTGCTCTTATTAAATATGGACGAATTGAGACAACTCTTCCAAAGGCAAAAGAGCTTAGAGGTTATATTGAGAAGCTTATTACAAAGGCTAGTGCTGGAGATAGCAATGCTCATAGAGCAGTTTTTGCAACTCTACAAGATAAAGTATCTACAAATAGACTTGTGACAGAGATTGCACCAAAATATGCAGATAGAAGTGGTGGATATACAAGAATAGTTAAAACTAGACTTAGAAGAGGAGATGCAGCTCATATGGCAATCATTGAGCTAATATAGATAGGAGATAATCTCCCATCTTCTCAATCCACACCCCTTCGGCAATACCCTCCCCTATCGATATATAACTATTGTTCAATTTTAATCAAAATTTAATTATTTATCATCTATAATTGTGTCGTACTAAGATTATAAATTAAGTTACCACTAATTTGAATATACTATTTAAAGAAAGGATTATAAGAATGGAGATAGTAGCTGGGATTACAATATTCGTTTCACTATTTTTTCTCTTTAAACCGAAAAGAGAGAAGGCGACTGTGGAGATAAGGTTAATAAAGTTATAACCTCTTATCTCTCTTTCTCTTTGCCCTCTTTCTTACAGACTCTATCCATAGTAGATTCACTATGATAGCTACAATAGGGGCTACGATAGTGGAGTAGGGTATAGTTCCAATGTATAGTGGTACAATTATATCTCCCCAGTTTTCACTAAACCAATTAAGTGTCAATTCAGCACTGCCAACTCCATCACTTCCCAATAGTAGAAGACCAGTTTTATACTCCATATAGTACATGAATGGCATCGTAATAGGGTTGCTGAGCCAAACCATAGAGATTGCTATTGGAACATTAAACTTTATAAATGGTGTTGTGAGAACTACAGCTAACATCTGCATGGGCATCGGGATAAATCCCCAAAATAGACCTACAAATATCCCCTTTGTGATGGACTTTCTATTTACGACGAGGTACTCTCTAGGGATTTTATACTTTCTTACAAACTGGTCTATCTTATCATTATCTGTAATTCTAAAAAACTTTCTCACCATAGCTTTTCCAGTAAAATATTTAATAGAACTATTGTAATTTTAAAAAGATTATAAATTATTGAAATTTAAGAAAAAAAACATTTATATGGTATATATGTTGTAAAAATGTGAACTTCTCTTGACAAAGCAACTATTATTATGTATAAATATATTCTATAAAAAATTAATTAAGGAAAAAAATTGCTTCCATTTAGTGATGAAGATTTAAAACCTATAGTAAATGATATATTGGATAAGAGTGCAGTCTGGATAAGAAAAGATGGAGGAGATGTAAAACTTATTGATGTAAAGAATGGAACGGTCTATGTTCAACTTCAGGGTGCCTGTGTAGGGTGTGGAAGCTCTGGAACTACTCTAAAGTTTGGAATAGAGAGGGAGATGAAGATAAGAATACATCCAGATATTAAAGTGATGAATGTCCCATTTGGATGGGAAGATAAACTGGAACAGTTAGGATAGAGGAGAATGAATAGAGTAAATATCAATAAGCTTTTAGAGAGGGCGGAGGGTCAATTCTCTATAGGGGACTATATGGGAGCTCTAGTTATATATGGAGTACTTTTAGATGAGTTTCCAGAGAGTAGTGAGGCTAAGATAGGTGCTTTTTTATGCGATATTGGTATGGATAATCCTCAAGAGGCTCAAGCTCTATTTGACTACTATCAGATAGTTAAATATGAGAAAGATGATGCAAATGAGATAATGATAAATTTAATAACAAGTTTAGATAGTGCCAAAGAGA
>JAADDP010000011.1 GCA_013153825.1 Campylobacterota bacterium | reverse complement strand
TTAATATATAAATAAGTATTTATAAATTATAGATTTTGGATATAATTCGTAAGAGCATTATCTTGGTAGTTCATCAAGATAGTTTAATTAATTATTTTTAATACAAATATATATAATTTTTACCACTAATTTTTAAATAAGATAAAGTGAGAATAATCGTTATCTTTTTTCCACCAAATAGTTCTTTCAGATAAAATCTTATTGTTTTTTTTTATAAAAAGTGCTACCATAAAAGCTATTAGCAAGAGTTATATTTCTACATAAATAGAAATTAATCCTAAATAATGATAATTATAATTAAAACGAATAGGAGGAAATATGAAGCTAGGTTTTCTAGTCGATTTGAACTTGTGTATGGGCTGTAAGGGTTGCGAAGTTGCCTGTAAAGTTGAAAATGAAGTGCCACTTAGCTCTTGGCGTCTGCGTGTAAAATATATAGATATTGGAACTTTTCCAGAGACTTCTCGCTCATTTACACCACTAAGATGTAACCATTGTGAGAATGCTCCTTGTGAGAGAATATGTCCTGTATCTGCTCTACACTATCTAGATAATGGTATTGTAAATATCGATAATAGTAGATGTATAGGGTGTGCTGGATGTATGATGGCGTGTCCATATGGGGCGATATATATGGACCCTGAGACAAATACAGCAGATAAGTGTACCTACTGTGCCCATAGAATTGAGGGTGGACTTATGCCAGCTTGTGTTGTTGCATGTCCTGTTGAGGCAAATATCTTTGGAGATATAGAAGATGAGACAAGCCACATCTCAAGATATATTATGGAGCATCAAGGAGATGTTCAAGTTAGAAAACCAGAAAAGCATACAAACCCTAAACACTTCTATGTTGGTGGAGGAAACCAGACTCTAAATCCTCTAGCACATGAGAGAATTGAGGGGTATAACCTATTTAATAATATTACCCACCTAAAGCAGATAGGAGACCCAAACCACTCTATTTTAGATAGATTTATAGCTCCAATTGTTGGTCATGAGAAGTTGGATAATAAGAGTTTTGTTGATATGAAAGATGATAATAAAGGAGAACATTAATGGAACATTCTACTGTTATAGAGGCTACTAAAGCTGTTGTAACACTCGATGTAGCACTCCCTGGGATTATTTGGGGTTGGATGATTACCCTAAATATGTGGGCAAAGAGTATAGGGACAGGTGTAATCTTGGTTGGTGCATTTTTGCTATATAGACATAAGAGAGAGTCACTTAGTGGAATTCGCTGGAAGATGCCACTAATATCCTTTATATTCTTAAATATATTCTTGGCATTTACACTCTTAGACCTACATCAACCACTTAGAATGGTAAATATATTTCTACATCCAAACTGGACAAGTGCAATTACAGTTGGTGCATGGATGGCATCTCTATTTACAGGTCTAATCACAATTATGGCACTAATAGGGTTTTTAGATGCCCATCCAGATATTAGAAGACACTGCCCTCTAGCAAATATGTGTAGAAAGATTAGCCCATTTTATGAGATGGTATTCCCTTTTGTAGTATTCCTAGCAATCCCTGTAACTCTATATACAGCTGTAATTATGGCTGAATCTAGTGCAAGAGAGCTATGGCAAGCACCAACAGAGCTTCTACAGATGCTACTAGCTGCCTTAATGGTTGGAAGTGCCTCTTTAATATTAATCTCTGATAACTGGAGCAGAGAGGCTAAGAGAGATTTAGCTCTAGTGTTGGCTATATCTGTCTTCTTCTCATTCTTAATGTATATGGGCGAATACTTCTTCTCATTCAAATCGGCAGAGGCTGAGGCTACATTGGCATATATCCATAGTGGAGGGGAGTATAATGTTGAGTTTTGGAGTGCAATGGCACTTGGGTATATTATCCCATTCTTTATTGCCATCTCAAACCTAAAAGAGGATAATAGAACCCTTATTAGATTTGGAGCATTAACAGCACTAATTGGGTTGTATCTTGCAAAAGATGTATGGTTGAAAATACCACAAATGTTACCGTTAAGTTAAGGAGGAGAGATAATAAATGGTTAAAAAAATGAATAGTAAGAGAGCTTCTTTCTTTGAGAGTAGAAGAGGTTTTTTAAAGGGAACTGCATATACAGTTGGTGGTGCTGTTGTTGCAAAGGGTGTATTCTCTACAATTGTAGAGACTCCTGCAGTGGCAAATGATAGTAACTTTACCTCAACACCTAAGAGCCTATCTTTCTATCCAGCTTTTGAGGAGTGGGATAGCTTTAAAGAGCTAGATGGAAATGATTGGAAGAGAGGTGGAGTTGGAAGAAATGGTATAAAGAGCGAGGATAACCCTAACGGAATTAAGGTAAATGACTATATGTTAGTTCCAACTGCATGTAACAACTGTGAAGCCTCATGTGGACTTACAGCTTGGGTTGATACTACACTATATAGAGAGACAAAAGACCCTAAAGATTTAAGAGTTAGAAAATATATGGGTAACCCTCTACACTCTGGAAGCCGTGGTAGAAACTGTGCTAAGGGTTATGCTACCCAATCACAGATGTATGACCCAGATAGAATCCCTTTCCCTCTAAGAAGAGCCCCTGGAAGTAAGAGAGGTGAGGGGAAATGGATTAGAACTTCTTGGGATGATGCTATGAAAGAGATTGGCTCAAAGGTGGCATCTCTACTTAAAAAGGGTGATGAAATCTCCAAAAAGATGTTTATGTATCAGGTTGGAAGACCAAATGAGAATGGATTTGGGCCTAGAGTTCCACAATCTCTTGGTGTTGATGGGTGGAACTCACACACAAATATATGTAGTGCAGGGGCTAGAGAGGGGACTATTCAGTGGACAAATGATGATAGAAACTCTCCAGATTGGTCAAATGCAAAGTTAATCTTCCTCCAATCTTCCCACGCAGCAGATGCTGGTCACTACTTCCAACAGGCAGCAGGAAGAATTGCAGAGGCTAGAAAGAAGGGGGCAAAGGTTGTAGTAATGGACCCTAGACTCTCAAACTCTGCAGGTTTAGCTGACCTTTGGGTTCCAGCATGGCCAGGGACTGAGGCTGCACTCTATCTATATCTTGCAAATAGAATATTAAATGAGAAGGATATAAACGGTAACGACCTAGTAAACCACAACTTTGTAAAAAACTGGGTAAACTGGGATAGACTTATGAAAAATAGAACTCAACTAGAGCTATTTGTAAAGCAGGGCTACATTAAGTCTGTTCCAGAGGGTGATAGCTATGAAGATTTTATAGATATGTTAAGAGAGATGTATAGCCCATACACCCTAGATTTTGTAGCAAAAGAGTGTAGAATTGAGCCAAGAATTGTAGAGAAACTCTTTGATATGTTTATAGATGCAGGCCCTAGAGTTGCTACATATATCTGGAGAGCTGGACCTATTGGTCATAGAGGTGGATGGATGAATGCTAGAAGTGCCTTCTTCCCACTGGTTCTAAGAGGAGCAATGGCAGGGGATAAGGGGGGAGTTGGACTCCACCACTGGCATGTAATCTCTGTAAATGGAAAGGGAGAGGCATCTACCACATCTGGAGAGAAGCCTAAAAAGGTTGATGTGTGGAATGAGTTGGCTTGGCCACCTGAGTATCCTCTAAGCACATATGAGATGAGCCATATTTTACCTCACCTACTATTAGATGATGAGTGGAGAGCAAAATGGGCTAAGAAGGGGTTAAAGATACCAGATAGACTAGGGGTTTATGTGCCAAGAGTATATAACCCTGTATGGATTAATCCAGATGGATTTAGATGGATAGAGGCACTAAAGAGAGAAGATAAAGTGGAGCTTAGCTTTAACCTATCTCCAACATGGTCAGAGACAAACTGGTATTGTGACTATATTCTACCTGTGGGACTTGCAGGAGAGAGACATGACCAACACTCAGAAGCAACTGAACCAAAAAGATGGCTAAGCTTTAGACAACCAGCACTAAGAGTAGCACTTGAGAAGATGGGTTGGAAACCAAAGCACCCAGCAAGAGGAACACTAGA
>JAADDP010000150.1 GCA_013153825.1 Campylobacterota bacterium | reverse complement strand
TTGATTTAATATATAAGTTTTAAATATTGAAATAAATAAGGGATTATAAAATAAATAGAAAAATTGTTATTATAACTATACTAGTAGCTCTATCTCTTAATGTAACTCATGACTTTATTATTCTAAAAAAAAGTAGCAATATATGTGAGACATCAATTTTATTAATAAATAGTGATATTAAGCATACATGTTGTAAAAAGAGTATAGAGCTACATCAGATGTTCCATTTTGTAGCAATTTTTACCCCCCCCCTATGGATAATATACACAAATTTAAAAACAGCACCCAACTCAATATATATAGTTAACCCAAAAAGTATCAACTATAAACTTCTAAAACCTCCAAAAGCGTAACTCTCACTCTAAAAAATAATTAAAAACAAAATTTTAAATATAAAGGATTTAGATGAGAAGCGTATTACATTTTATTATAGCTACAACACTAATTACCACACTATATGGAGTGGAGTTAACCACAGAGCAGGAGCTAAAACTTCTAAACTATAAGAGAAAGATATCTCCATCAAGTAGAGTAAAGTATCAAAGATTGATGAGATATATGGCAAAAGTAGATAGGAGTAGTGCAATTGAGAAGACAAAGAGAGTATCAAATGAGGATATAAAAGAGATTAAACTAAAACATAAAAACAGAAAATTATTCTATTATGTTAAGACAAAGAGTTATGCCATTAAAATAGATGCAATAGATGGGGAGATTATAGAAAAGAGGAGGCTTGATTGAAAAGGGTCATTGTAATAGCCTCTCTATCTACACTCTTAATTTCATCTACCGTAACTCTAGATGATATCATAGCAAATGCTAAGCCACCAAAGATTATTGAGGAGAAGATTACTCAAGAGAGGTTATCTCTAGAGAGCGAGAGCCTCTCCTCATCTCTCCCAGAGCCTATATCTGTTGAGGGTGCTATTGGTAGAAAAGATGGGGTTGATGATTCCGGTTTTGAGTATGATATTGGCTTCTCCAGAGAGATTTTAGTTGGAGATAGTCAGAGGTTAAGAAGAGAGGAGAGTAGGCTAAACTATGAAGCTGACCTACTAGAGCAACAGCTAGAGATTTTGGGTATAGAGAATTGGCTAAAAGATTTATACCACCAGCAGTGTCTCGATAGTGCATATGTGGCAAACTCCCAAGAGGCGTATCAGATATTCTCAGAGCTATATGATAAGAAGCAGGTAGCCTTTAGGCAAGGGGAGATATCAAAAACAGAGCTACTTCAGATAGAGTTGGAGAGAGATAGGCTTCAGATTGAGCTAGATAGTAGCATAAGGGGGGAGAGGTTATCAAAAGAGTTACTACTATCTCTCACAGAGCTACCAAGAGATAGTAGCCTCTCATGTGTAGATATCTACCCAATCAGAGCAGAGATAGATTTAGCTGAAGATGGCTTTAAGATATCCAAAGAGGCTTATAGTAGAAGAGTAGATGGGATAAATATAGGACTTAAGAGGTATAACCAGAAGATTGATAGATTGGAGCTAGTTGGAGGCTACACAAGGGAGCTAGATAGTGATATCTTCACCGTAGGGGTATCAATCCCTCTAAACTTTACAAGTGATGCTCCAAAATATGCAAAGGCATCTTTAAAATATAAATCTCAAGCCCTAGAGCTAGAGCATGAGCAGAAAATTAACCAAAAATCATTTGAGGTAAGAGAGCTATATCAGAAACTAAAACAGGATGCCCTAATGGTTGAGGCAAAGAGGAGAAATATCCAAGATTATAGAGATAGACTCCTCCCAATGGTAAAAAAGAGTTATGAGTATGGAGAGAGTTCAGTAATAGAGTATCTATTGAGTCAACAGAGACTCTACTCAATGGAAAAAGAGCTACTAGATATTAAGAGGGACTACTACCATAGACTATTTAAACTATATACAGTAGCAGAGAGAAAGGATAGATAGTGAAAAAGATTGCACTAATTTTTACAATTTTAATATCGATAACAGAGGCAAAAGAGGTTAAACTAACTCCAGAGCAGAGCAGAAATTGGCACATAGAGACCAAAAAACCTGTAGTATCAGATAGTTTAGTTGTGGGTAAATTTATGGCAGAGGTTGTAACACCACCTCAGCTACTTCAGACGGTATCTCTTCCATTTGAGGCTCAAATAAAAAAGATATATGTGGCAAATTTTGATAATGTAAAGAGGAGAGAGCCCCTAGCTGAGGTTACAGGTAGAGACTGGATAGAGCTTCAAAAGAGATTTATATCAGATGCAATTGAGCTAAAACACCATAAGAGTGTAGCAGATAGAAAAGATAGACTCTGCCAAGAGGAGATTATCCCAAGGAAGGAGTGCATATCGGCAAATGCTGAGTATAGAGCAGATAGGATTAAGGTTTCTGCATCAAAGGCTCTCCTTAGAGGTTATGGGGCAGATGAGAAGATGATAAGAGAGCTATTTGAGAACCTAAAAATATCTCAAACTCTTAAAGTCCACTCCGATGTAGATGGAAAAGTTGTAGAGTTAAATGCCCGTTCAGGCAAGAGTCTATCTCCAAGTGAGGCTCTATTTGTAATCCAAAAAGATGGAGCATTATGGTTAGAGGTGAATATATTGGCAAAGAAGGCATCTACCCTAAGAGATGGGGAGAGGGTTAAGATTGAGTTTAATAGTAAAAATTTTCTCTCTAAACTCCTACTACATGCACCAGTTATAGACTCGAAGAACCAGACTCAAAAGGTGAGGTTTTCACTCCCTAAAGGAGAAAAGTTTATAACAGGAATGAGAGATATAGCCAAAATTAGCACCCTAGAGAAGAGTCTAAAGGTGCCAAAGAGAGCAGTTGTAAGTTATGATGGAGAGAGCATTCTATTCATAAAAACAGATGGTGGATATAGCCCAACTGTAGTAGAGATTTTAGGAGAGGATAGAGACTCATTCTATCTAAGAGATACCCCAAATTTACATAAAGAGATAGCCATAACCTCTACAGCAATTCTAAAGGGGTTAATGGAGGAAGGTGATGAGTAGCCTTATAAACTTTGCCCTATCTCAGAGGGCATTTTTTATAATTTTAGCTCTTACAATCTTGGGATTTGGGGTAAAGTCCTACCAAGAGTTACCAATTGATGCTTTCCCCGATATATCTCCAACCCAAGTTAAGATTATTCTAAAATCAAATGGAATGACCCCATCAGAGGTTGAGTCTCAAATAGCAATCCCAATAGAGATGGGTATGGGTGGAATTCCATATAAGACCCTTATGCGTTCAACCTCAAAATATGGACTATGTGATATTACAATAGATTTTGAGGAGGGGACAGATATATACTGGGCAAGACAGCAGGTAAGTGAGAGGTTAAATGATATAAAAGGTGAGCTTCCCAAAAATCTAGAAGGGGGACTTGCTCCAATCTCAACCCCACTTAGCGATATTTTAATGTTTACAATAGAATCGGACAAACTCTCACTAATGGAGAAACGCTCCATACTAGATTGGATTATAGCCCCAAAAATTCGCTCAATCTCAGGAGTAGCAGAGGTAAATGCCTTGGGTGGAGAGGTAAAAACCTATGAGGTTACCCCAAATCTAGATGCTATGAGGACTCTAGGGGTTACACTAGATGATATATTCAATGCTCTAGAGAGCAATAACAAAAATGGTGGGGCTGGAAGAGTTACTCAAGGGGTTGAGTCAATCCTTGTTAGAACAGTTGGGAAAATTGAGACTATTGAAGATATAAAATCTGTGCCAATTGGAAGAAGAGGAGAGAGGGTAGTTAGTGTTGGTGATGTAGCAGATGTGAAAATTGGATATATTACCCGTTCTGGATTTGTAACCAAAGATGGAAAAGGAGAGGCTGTTGAGGGGCTAGTCTTGGGGCTTAAAGGGTCAAATGTGGCTAAAGTCTTAGAGAGGGTTAAAGCTGAATTAAAAGAGCTAGAAAAGATGCTCCCAGAGGGGACTAAGATAGATATATTCTACGATAGAACAGTTCTAGTAAACCTTGCAACCCACACAGTAAAAAAGGCTCTATTTGAGGCTACAATAT
>JAADDP010000017.1 GCA_013153825.1 Campylobacterota bacterium | reverse complement strand
TAGGAGATGGAGAGCGATGTGTAGCCACTACAAATAGAAACTTTGTTGGAAGAATGGGGGCTAGAACTTCAGAAATATACTTAGCAAATTCAGCTGTTGCTGCAGCTACTGCTATTGCAGGGAAGATTGCTGACCCTAGAGATTTAATCTAGAGTTGAAGACAAGGATTAACCTTGTCCTCTATCTACTTAGAGTCCCCCTTCTCTGCAGGAAGAATTTTTGATTTAAACTCCTGTAGCTTCTCTATAAGTTCACTAAATAGCTTTTCAGCCTTATTTGGACCTTTAATCTCTTTTTCTGTCTTCTCAATTAGCTCATGTAGCTGTTTATATGTCACATCACTACTACTAATATATCCCAGTTTTTCAGCCTTGTCCAGCTCATCACTAGCATAAACTAGATGTTTTAGAGCCTGTTCTTTGTTATCCTTCGCAATCTTAGATGCTGTAGATACCAACTCTGTAGCATTTACAACTGGAATAGGGATAATATACTCAACCTCTGTAAATGTGCTTAGTGCCAACTCCAGAACTCTCTTAGCCTTTATATACTCCTTCTGAAGAATATATTTAGATGCCAACTTCAGTGCATCTGGATATGAAGCTAGAGGTAGATTTACAACTACGATATCAATTTCACTCTGAAGTGAGATTAGAAGCTCTCCAGCCTCTTGAACCTTGCCCTTATCCAGCAACTCCTTTACAAGATTGACCATCTTCTCCACATCGTCTGCACTACCTGCAAAGTTCTTAACAACCATTCTATTATCTACTGGAAGAAGTTTTGGTGCATTCTCCGTTGATAGAATTGTCTCAAGTTTTCCAAGTGCCAACTCGATACTCTTTTTAGCCTCATCTGGCTTATTGTGGTTCAACTCAACCAACGCCTTTGCAGATAGCTTTAATGATGTTATCGCCTCCTCAACAAGTTTAGCTTGGTGTGATTTGGCATCAGCCGTAGCCTCTCTAGTAGCATTCTCTGTAACCTGCTTACTTGTTAATGTAACATTTTCATCTGCTACAGAGATTGATGAGAATAGTAGAGAAGATACAAATATAGAAATAAGACCTCTTTTCATATATATCCTTTTTATAATTAATTTTGAAATTATAGGGTATATACCATATAAATAAATGCAAATTTAGTTGCATTTTCCTCTAATTTATAAAAGTTTATTTTGTTAAAATACCCAAAATCTCAAACAGAAAGTTTAGCAGAATGAATATAAAAGAGTCAATTTTTTTTCAGACAATTTTTACAGTATCTTTAGATATATTTATATATCTTTATACAGAGTATAACCCATATTTTATAGCAATTGGGGTTGTATTGAGTGGGGTAGCAATATACAACATCACAAACCTAATTAGGGATAGGAGGCTTATAGAGATAGAGCCACTATCAATATTGACCATAAGCTTTTTAATATTTGCCCTAAATGGGTTGGGGAGTCGGGAGGCACCTCAAACATTTGAGAAGATTGATAAATCTATCAATAGGGAGATGGTGGAGTTGAAGTTTGAAGGTGAGAGGAGTCTAGATAGAGTCTGTTACTACTTTGGAGTAAATAGAAATATAAATTTTAGATTTGGATATTGGGGAGAGAGTGGGTGGAAGAGGTTCTATAACTATAAGGAGAATTTTCCATACTCATTTAAGTGGAACTGTATAGATACAAATATCACAACATCAAAAGTTGGAATTTTAGTCTCAAAGGGGGAGGCTCTTATTGGAGAGATTGAGTTTTTTGATGAGAATAATAAAACTATACCATACTCTACAACCTTACAGAGATTAAATGATGAGCAGTATATTAAACCAGATAAGAGCTACTACTCTAGTATGTTCTTTGATGAGATATATTTTGGGAGAACTGCATATGAGATACTCCATAAGCTTCAAATATATGAGACTACCCACCCATTTTTGGGAAAGGCTCTAATATCATATGGGGTAAAACTATTTGGAATGACACCTTTTGGGTGGAGAGTTATAGATGTGATATTTGGAGCATTAATTATTATTGCACTCTACTATTTAGCACTTATTATATTTAAGGAGAAGAGATATGCACTCTTTACAGCTACACTAATCACATATAGCTTTATGCATCTAACCCAAGCTAGAGCCTCACTGATTGATACATTTGGAGTATTTTTTGTAATCACATCTTTTATATATCTATATAAGTTTCTAAAAGAGCAGAGGTTACATTATCTAATATATAGTGCAGTTTTTTTTGGATTAGCTGGAGGGGTTAAGTGGAGTGGGCTATTTGCCTCTATGGGGTATCTTGGAGTCTTAATCTACATATATATCATAAAGTATCCTCTAAAAGATAGATTTAGGGGGTATAGATTGACACTATATGGGCTATTTAGCTATCTAATTATTGGTGTATTGGTTTACTATTTGACATTTTATATCTATATGGAGAATAACTCATTTGATGCAATCTTAAAGTATCAAGTAGATATGTATAACTACCACTCAAACCTAAAGGCTACCCACCCATATAGCTCAGAGTGGTATAGCTGGATTGTTGACTATAAGCCTATGTGCTACTATAGAGAGACGGCAAATGGGCTATTTAGCTCAATTACAGCCTTTGGAAATCCTGCAATATTCTGGACAGGAATTTTAGGGGTATCTATATTGGCGTGTAACTCTCTCCATAAAAAGAGGCTAGAGAGTGGATTTATACTATTTGCATTTTTGGGACTATATCTGCCATATATATTTATTGGGAGATTGATGTTTATATACCACTTCTATTACGCCGTGCCGTTTCTAATTTTGGCAGTTACATACCTATTTAAGAGTCTATTTAAATCAAAAATTCTCTTTTATAGCTATCTTTTAGTAGTAATTGGGCTATTTCTAACATTTTATCCAGTATTAAGTGGAACTGAGGTGTCTAAGAGTTATGTAGATAACTACTTGGTCTGGTTTAAACATTGGTGGTTATAGGAGAGATAATGAGACTTGGAGTTGTAATACCCTGCTTTAATGAGGAGGAGGTTTTAACAGAGACCAAAAATAGGCTAGAGAGGCTTTTAGGTGAGATGATAGAAGAAAAAGAGGTTTCAGAAGATAGCTTTATCTGCTTTGTAGATGATGGGAGTAGAGATAAAACTTGGGAACTTATAGAGGAATTTGCAAAAGAGAGTAAAATATTTAGAGGTATAAAGCTCTCTCGAAACTTTGGACACCAAAATGCTCTAATTGCTGGACTTATGCAACTAAAAGATGAGGCTGATGCTCTAATCTCTATGGATGCCGATTTACAAGATGATATCTTAGTAGTAAAGGAGTTTGTTAAAAAGTATAAAGAGGGGTATGATATTGTATATGGGGTTCGAGAAGATAGGAGTAGAGATACAAAATTTAAGAGGTGGACTGCTGAGCTATTCTATAAGTTTCAAGCCTTTATGGGGATAGAGAGTATCTCAAACCATGCAGACTATAGACTACTTAGTAGAAGAGCATTAGATGCACTAGCCAAGTTTAAAGAGGTAAATCTATTTATTAGAGGTGTTGTGCCACTTATTGGGTTTAAATCTTGTAGTGTCTATTATAGTAGAGGTGAGAGATTTGCAGGAGAGAGTAAATATCCACTAAAGAAGATGCTCTTTTTTGCACTAGATGGGATTGCCTCATTTTCTATTGTGCCACTTAGGATTATTACAGTTATAGGATTTTTTATATTTCTATTCTCTCTTATGGTAATTATTTGGATATTTTTTGAAAAGTATATATTTGGCTCAACTATTCAAGGGTGGTCATCTATTATGGTCTCAATCTATCTTATGGGGGGAATTCAGCTTATGAGCCTTGGGATTATTGGAGAGTATATTGGGCGAATTTTTCAACAATCTAAAAATAGACCAAGATATATTATTGATAAAGAGATTAAATGATAAGAGAGTTTATAAAATATAATTTAGTTGGAGTTATAAATACTCTAGTTGGGTTTGGGATAATATTTATATTGATGTTTTTAGGAGTTAATCCAATCTTAAGTAATGCTATTGGATATTT
>JAADDP010000118.1 GCA_013153825.1 Campylobacterota bacterium | reverse complement strand
TAATAGTAAACCTGCTACACCTAAAATATCTGATAAGATAGAGAAGAGTACTCCAGCACCAAAATCTAAATCTAAAAAGGGTAAGAGTAGCGATAAGTTTGAATTGGATTTTGGAGATGACTTTAGCGAATTTGAGAACCTATTAAATGATTTAGATGGTGGTGATGATTTAATTCCACTTAAAGATAAGAGTAAGAGCATATCTAAGGTTAAACCAACGGTAGCTGAAAAGAGTAGTGGTGGAGATAAGATTGACCTAGAGTCGATTAAACCTATACCTATAAACTACAACCCAAATATAGCAGCCGATGAGTTAAATCTACCAGTTGTATTGATTGAGGAGTTTGTTGAGGACTTTATTGAACAGGCTCACCACGATATAGACCATCTATTGGCATCATACTATCAGAAGGATATGGATAATATCCATGAGTTGGGGCATAAGTTAAAGGGGGCTGCTAGTAACTTAAGGATTAATGAATTGGCAGATGTTTTGGAGAAGATACAGTTCTGCAAGGAGCACTCTAAGCTTAAACCTCTTTTCATAAAATATTGGGGGCTATTTAAATCTTTAGAAGAGTATATGTTGAAGTCTAAGAAGATATAGGAGATGTTATAGATGCAGATAAATACTCGACTAAATCTGATGAGTCTTCTACCAATATTTCTACTATTTACCATATCCAGCTATCTGCTATATATAGCATATGGTAAGTACTATAAGGCTCAAGAGTTAAAATCTATTGTTCAGAATAATAGAGTTCTAAATAGAGTTTTGAATGAGATAGGGAAGGAGAGGGGACTTAGTGTAGCATATATAGCTACACAGGATAGAGCTGTAAGGAAGAGACTAAATAAGCAGAGACTTAAGACAGATACCGAGATTGAGAGGGCTAGGGAGGAGATGGTTCCAATAAATGGAAATTCCATCCTCTCAGGGCTATCGAAATCTAAGCTTAAATATGATAATCAGGAGATATTCTCAATATTTGGACAGCTACAATCGATTAGAGATGAGGTTGATAGGTTGAGTCTCTCTTTCGGAAATCTATTCTATAAAAAATATAGTGGTGCAATTACCGAACCCATCATCAAGTATGAACTTTTAATAAATCAGTATAGATTTGATATGGAGATATCCTCTTTAATTGCCCCAATCTCATCTCTCTATATATCTCTGGATAATAGTGCATTGGAGAGAGATTTTTTAAGCTATTTTCTACTTAAGAGGTTACCACTATCCAGCAAAGATGTGGCATACTGGAATCGTGTTAAGATAAAGGCGAATAGTTTTAACCTAAATAGTATAAATGATGATATTATTCGAGAGAGAGTTCTAGCGATATTGAGTAGTAAAAGTTATAGAAGTATCGATAGAGAGATAGAGAATAGCTACATAAAGATACAGCTTAATGTAGCAGATGGTGGATTTAATGTTGACCCAAGTAGATGGTTTGTCCTACATAATAAGAAGATTGATTATCTCCTAAAGGTTGAGGAGACCATAGGTAATAGTCTGATAAATAGCTTGGATAGCTACATATTTAACAATGTAATTGTACTAATTTTTGTCGGTATTCTATGGATATTATCTCTAATTTTAGTAATTTTGGGACATAGAACTACAAAAGAGATTAGCAACAATATTAAGAGTCTCGAGGATATTTTAAATAGAACAGTTAGGGAGATAGATGCCGATGATGATTTCGATGCTCCAAGTATCAATGAGATAAAGAGTATAAATCTAAATACATCTCAGGGGATAAAGGAGGCGTATAAGTTCCTAGAGCTATTGATAGAGAATGCTAGACAGGACAAGATACAGGCTCTTGAGGCTAATGAGTCGAAATCTCTCTTTTTGGCAAATATGAGCCATGAGATAAGAACACCACTAAATGGTATTGTGGGCTTTACAGAGCTACTGAAGAGTACCCAGTTGACAAAAGAGCAGTTGGAGTTTGTAAATATAATTGAGAAGAGTTCGGAGAACCTACTGAGTATCATCAACAATATATTGGATTTATCGAAGATTGAGAGCAATAAGATTGAGCTTGAGTCAATTGTATTTGACCCTATAGTTGAGTTTGAGAATGCCATCGAGACATATGGTGTGAAGGCTTCAGAGAAGGATATCAGCTTCAACTTCTACCTAGACCCTAGTATAAGATATAAGCTTCAGGGTGATGTTGTGAAGATAAAAGAGGTTCTCATTAACCTTTTAAGTAATGCTGTTAAGTTTACAGATTATGGAGGTAGGATAAATGCAGAGATAAAGTTGCTTGAGGAGGTTGATAGCCGAGCAAAGATATTCTTTAGCATAGAGGATAATGGTATTGGTATGACAAAAGAGCAACAGTTGAATGTCTTTGCAGCCTTTACACAGGCAGATGTATCCATCACTAGAAAGTATGGTGGAACTGGTCTTGGTCTTACAATATCTACAAAATTTTTGGAGCTTATGGGGAGTAAGTTAGAGCTTGAGAGTCAAAAGGGTAGAGGGACACGCTTCTTCTTCACCCTAGATTTTGATAAGGTGAATGAGAAGACGGAACTTGCCAACAGATATGTTCCAGAGAATATATCCATAGTGAGATATCAACAGAAGAGTGGAACTACACAGCTAGATAGGTATATTAAGAGCTATCTGGACTACTTTGGAGTCTTATGCAATACATTCTCTACACCGAATGAGCTTAAGATGTTAGATAGTAGTGATGAGATTCACAATATATGGTTGGATATAGACTTTATGGATGATAAATTCACAAATGTTATAAATAGATTGAAGAGTGGAAAGATTACAATCCTATCCAGCTTTGGAAACCGTAAGAGGATAGAGGGTCTGAAGTTTAAAGGGAAAGTTATCTATAAGCCTTTAACCCCTACTAAGGTTGTAAAGTCTATCAATATTATTGATGAGAATGTGAATGAGAATAGAAGGGAGAAGAGAGTGGAATCTGATGAGGATAAGGGGAGTTTAGCCCCATTTAATGATGTACAGTTTGATGGTACTATTTTGGTGGCAGAGGATAATGTCATAAATCAGAAGCTTATTAAACAGATACTTATGAAGTATGGAATAAGTATAGACTTGGCAGAGAATGGGCTTGAGGCATTTGATAAGCTTAAGGGTAACAGATATGATTTAATATTGATGGATATACAGATGCCTGTTATGGATGGAATTGAGGCTACACAGGAGATATTAAACTATGAGAGGGAGGAGAATTTAGCCCATACACCAATTGTAGCACTTACTGCAAATGCCCTTAAGGGGGATAAGGAGAGGTTTATGGAGCAGGGGCTAGATGACTACCTATCCAAGCCCATAGAGAGTAATGAGCTTCTATTTATTCTTAAGAAATTTTTGAAACAGAAACCTAAAGATGGGGAAGAGACAGAGCTTGAGCTTAAAGTTGATGAGGATGATGATATCATAGATTTAATGTTGGATGATGAGCCTCTGGAGCGAAAGATACTTCTATTTAAGAAGAACCCTCTAGAGACCCAAATATTGGCTAAAGTTCTAATCAATATAGGGTATGAGGTTGATGTCGTTTCAAGTATGGATGAGTTGGAAGGAAAAATATCAGATAGAAGTTACGATATACTCTTTATAGATGTAGAGTTGGTGGACTACTCAATATTGAAGAGAAAGCATGAGAATATGAGTATAATATTGATGTCTCTCAAGGATATTGATAGTAGTAGCTATGATAGTTCGGTTATAAAAGAGGTTTTAGTCGGCGTTATGCAGACCGATAAGCTGAAGCAGATTATATCAAAGTATAGGTAGATTAATGACCAATATAATACTTTGTGGAGGTAGTGGAACGAGGCTATGGCCTATTAGTAGAAAGTTAATGCCAAAACAGTTTTTAAAGCTATTTAATGATATGTCACTATTTCAGCTGACTATTTCTAGAAATTTAAGCTTTTGTAATAACTTTTTAATTGTATCAAATATAGACCACTATTTTACTGCATTAGACCAGATAGAGGATAACTTTGGCTCAACATTAAACTCTAAATTTCTATTAGA
>JAADDP010000058.1 GCA_013153825.1 Campylobacterota bacterium | reverse complement strand
GGGGAATTACATCATTCCGCCCATACCTCCCATTCCACCCATATCTGGCATTGCAGGTGCTGCTGGTTTATCCTCTTTTATATCCGAAACTGTAGCTTCAGTTGTAAGAAGTAGGCTAGATACAGAAGTTGCATTTAGAAGTGCTACTCTTGTAACCTTTAGTGGGTCTATAATTCCACTCTCTAACATATCTACATACTCACCAGTTGAAGCGTTAAATCCTAGATGCTCATCATCACTTGTGTTAATTGTATTTACAACAACACCAGCATCATATCCAGCATTTATTGCAATCTGTCTCATAGGCTCTGTAATTGCTCTTTGGATTATATCTGCTCCAATCTGCTCATCTCCCTCTAACTCTAGGTTAACTTTAGAACCAGCCTTAATTAGAGCAGCTCCTCCACCAATTACAATCCCCTCATCAACAGCAGCTTTTGTAGCTGATAGGGCATCATCAACTCTATCTTTCTTCTCTTTCATCTCAGTCTCTGTTGCAGCTCCAACCTTAATTACAGCTACACCACCACTAAGTTTTGCAAGTCTCTCTTGAAGCTTCTCTTTATCATATTCGCTTGTAGTAACCTCAATTTGAGCTTTTATCTCTTTAATTCTAGCCTCAACAGCCTCTGTATCACCCTTTCCATCAACAATAACTGTGTTATCTTTATCTATAACAATCTTTCCACACTTTCCAAGCTCAGCCATTGTGGTCTTCTCTAGTGTGAGTCCTAGCTCTTCAGTGATTACTGTTCCACCAGTTAAGATTGCGATATCTTGAAGCATAGCCTTCTTTCTATCTCCAAATCCTGGTGCTTTTACAGCTGTAATGTTCAATACACCCTTTAGTTTATTTAGAACTAAAGTAGCAAGAGCCTCTCCCTCTACATCATCGGCAATAATTACTAGAGGTCTTCCAGACTGTTGAACCTGCTCTAGGACTGGAATTAAATCTTTTAGAGATGTGATTTTACTATCTGTAATTAGTAGCAGAGGGTTATCCAATTCACATGTCATCTTCTCTGAGTTTGTTACAAAGTATGGAGATAGATATCCTCTATCAAACTGCATACCCTCAACAACCTCTAAGTCATCATTAATCCCTTTTGCCTCCTCAACAGTGATTACACCATCTTTTCCAACCTTCTCCATCGCTTCAGCAATTAGGTTTCCAATCTTCTCATCTGAGTTTGCTGAAATTGTTGCAACTTGAGCAATCTCTCTCTTATCTTTTACCTCTTTGCTCATACCTTTTAGCTCTTCGATGATTGCTCCACAAGCTTTATCCATTCCTCTCTTAACTTCGATTGGATTTGCACCAGCTGTGATATTTCTCAACCCCTCTTTAAAGATTGCATATGCTAAAACTGTAGCTGTTGTTGTTCCATCTCCAGCCTCATCAGCTGTATTTGATGCAACCTCTTTTACAAGTTGAGCTCCCATATTCTCTAGGTTATCTTGAAGTTCAATCTCTCTTGCAACAGATACTCCATCTTTTGTGATTGAAGGTGCTCCATAAGACTTCTGGATTAATACATTTCTCCCTCTAGGTCCCATTGTAACTTTAACTGCATCAGCTAGTTTTGTTACACCTTTAAATAGTCCACTTCTCGCCTCATCTGAAAAAAATATCTCTTTTGCCATTACTTCATCACTCCTAAAATCTCATCACTATTTAATATTAAATACTCTTTACCATCAAGTGTAATTTCTGTTCCACTATACTTTTGAAAAACTACAATAGCATCCTCTTCTATACCCTCCTCAACTGCATCAGCACCTACGGCTACAACTTTACCTTTAAGTGGCTTCTCTTTTGCAGTATCTGGGATTATAATACCAGTTGCAGTTTTGTTTTGCTCTTCTTCTCTTTCTATTAGAACACGATTACCCAATGGCTGAAATGTCATTTGGTTTCTCCTTATAAACATAAAATATATTTTTGCTGGAATATTAATATAATTTTTTATAAATGTCAATAGCTATGCGTGTATATTTTTAATAAACTTTAGTGATATAAACTAAGATATCTTTATTTATATAAATCATCTTACATAAATAATGTAAAACTATTGACATCTAATATATTTTTAGATAAAATTCCACCCTCTTTAAATAACCGATTTGGTAAGGTAGCTCAGCTGGTTAGAGCGCTGGTCTCATAAGCCGGAGGTCGGGGGTTCAAGTCCCCCCCTTACTACCATATCTATTTTACATCTTATTGCTTCAATTTCTATCTTAAATATCTATTTATAATTTTATTTTTGGTTCTTGATTTTTTTTTAAATTAGATTATAATAACAGATATTAGAATTTTATATATTTTAGGAACTTATTTAATGGATTTATATGAGTATAACGAACTCTTAAAAGAGTTGAGAGTTAAAATAGAAAATATCGAAAAGATTGTAAAGCCAAAAGAGCTTGAAGAGAGATTAAAAGAGATTGAAAATCTACAACAGCAACCAGATTTTTGGAATGACGCAAAGATAGCCTCTAAAATATCTCAAGAGAAGATACAAAAAGAGAGATTATTAAATAAGTATAATAGTGTATTAAATCTATTAAATGATGCTTTAGAGTTTTTTGAGATGGCAAAGAGTGAGGGGGATGAAGATACTCTAAATATGATATTTGATGATGCCTCTAATCTAAAAGATACTGTTACTTCATTAGAGATTACAATCATGCTTAGTGGAGAAAATGATAGTAAAAATGCAATTGTTACAATTCACCCAGGGGCAGGTGGAACAGAGAGTCAAGATTGGGCTAGTATGTTATATAGAATGTATCTTAGATGGGCAGAGCAGAGGGGATTTAAGATAGAGCTTCTAGATTATCAAGCGGGTGATGAGGCTGGTATTAAAGATGTGAGTTTTATAATAAAGGGAGAGAATGCTTATGGATACTTAAAGGTTGAGAATGGAATACATAGATTAGTTAGAATATCTCCATTTGATGCAAATGCTAAGCGACATACATCTTTTGCTTCTGTTGTTGTGTCTCCTGAGGTTGATGATGATATAGATATAGAAATTGATGAGAAGGATATTCGTGTTGATACATATAGAGCTAGTGGAGCAGGTGGACAACATGTAAATAAGACAGAGAGTGCTATTCGTATAACCCATATACCAACAAATATTGTAGTTCAGTGTCAAAATGATAGAAGTCAACATAAAAATAGGGCAACTGCTATGAAAATGTTAAAGTCTAGACTCTATGAGTTGGAGTTAGAGAAGAGACAAGCAAAGGAGAAGGGGGTTGAAAAGAGTGAAATTGGTTGGGGACATCAGATACGCTCATATGTTTTAGCACCATATCAACAGGTAAAAGATACAAGAAGTAAAAAGGCATTTTCTAATGTAGAAGCTATTTTGGATGGAGATTTAGATAAGGTTATTGAGAGTGTTTTGATATCTCAATCTAGATAAATTTAGTCTATTTTTAATATTTTAAATTAGGTATTCACGATATATACACAATTAAAAAATATACTTTTCTATTATGTATTTTAAACATTTAAAAAATATATCTATAGATTTTTATCTAAAACTATTAGATATAGATAAGGATAAGAGATGAAGAGAGGATCAAAATTTGCTATATACGCTATTTTAACTCTTATATTTAGTTCAAATATAGCTATGGCAGATGTTGCAAAGGGGCAGAAGATATATGTTAAGAAGATGAAATCAAAGTGTGCTATAACAGGTAGTGAGTTTGCAGGAAGACATAGTCAAGACCAGTGGGAAGAGATATATGATGCTGGAAGATTAAAAGAGGAGATAAAAAAGATATGCCATGGATATAATATTGGTAACCAAGATTTACCACATATATATGATTTTGCATATGAGTATGCTAATGATTCTGGAAAAATTCCAAACTTTTGATTAATAAAAATTAATCTATCAATAATTCCCTATCATCTAAAATTTTGCCCTTTTTTAGATTGGGGATTATATCTGTCTTTACTTTTCTTACTATATAACACTTTTTACTATTAGAGATATCCTCTTTATATATAATCTCTTTTATTAGATTTCTATATTTAATG
>JAADDP010000069.1 GCA_013153825.1 Campylobacterota bacterium | reverse complement strand
CACCATTCATCTTCATGAACTTCAAGCTCCAATCTTTTAATATTTTTAATTACGAGTGATTTTATCTAAAATAGATAAATTTTATCTAAAATAGATAATCTAAAAATATTTAGTTTAAATGGCCATTTTAGAAAAAAGATTTAGAGCATTCTTAGTTGTAATATCTTCTATTTCATCTTTAGATATGTTAGATAACTCTGCCATTTTTAAAGCAATTAGCTCTGTATAGCTTGGCTCATTTCTTTTACCCCTGTGTGGATGAGGTGTGAGGTATGGGGCATCTGTCTCAATTAGGAGTCTATTTTGTGGAATTTTAGGGTAAATTTCTACAAGTTTCCTAGCATTTTTAAAGGTTAAAACTCCTCCAATACCATAATAGAAATTATCTTGAAGATTTAATAATATACTATGAGCATTATAACAGTGTAAAACCCCTCTAATCTTATCTCTATACTTATCTAAAATATTAAAGGAGTCAATAGATGCCTCTCTTATATGGACTATTAAAGGCAGATTGTATTCTATTGATAGCTCTATTTGGTCTATAAATACCCTCTTTTGAAGCTCCTTTTCTATCTCTTTTTTGTTATTATCTTTTGGAAGTCTATAGTAATCTAGTCCACACTCTCCAACAGCCACACACTTTTTATCCCCAATAAATCTCTCTAAAAATGCTCTATCATAAACATCTGCATCATATGGGTGGACTCCAACTGCAAAATATATATTCTCATATCTTTGGCTTAAAATAAATGCTCGTTTTAGAGTTCTTGGGTCAGCTGCTGGAATTATAAATTTTTTAACTCCAATACTATTTGCTCTATCTAAAACCTCATCTAAATCATCTTTATATCTATTATCATCTAGATGGCAGTGGGTATCTACTATCATTTAACCCCTTTTTTAGATGAAATTTTAGCATAATATTTAAATTTAAAATCTGTTTTAGAGCTTAGGATACTTCCTAAACTCTATATCTTACTCTTTATAAACTTCTCCATATCCTCTACAACCTCATCAAGAGTTCTCTCCCCATCAATTACATGAAGTATTTTTTTATCTTCATAGAACTTTTGGATATCTGGTAGTGGGTCTGTATAGATTTTCATTCTCTTCTTAAATACCTCTTCATTGTCATCGCTTCTTGCTTCGCCCTCTTTAGCCTCTGCAACTCTACCTAAAATTCTCTCTCTAGCCACATCTTCGCTAACTCTAACCTCAATTACAGATTTTAAATCTATATCGCTACTATCTTTAAGTATCTTATCTAACTCTACCATCTGCTCTTGGCTTCTTGGGTATCCATCGATTAATATAACATCAACTGGCGCACTATCTATTGCACTTATAATCGTATCTACAATTATATTTAATGGGACTAAAGCACCCTTTGAGATGTAGCTATCTATCTCTTTTCCAAGCTCACTTCCACTAGCAACTTCAGCTCTTAACATATCTCCTGTTGAGTAGTGAACTATCTCATCTCTATTTCTATCTGCTATAATTGTAGCATCTGTAGTTTTTCCACTCCCTGGAGCTCCAATGATTAAAAAGAGTTTTTTTGACATAATCTTCCTTAACTAATCTATTTTTATAGTGTCAGAATTATAACAGATTTACCAATATTTAGATTAAAATCTTTAAAAATTGAGAATATTAAAATCGCTATTATATTTTTAAATGTAGATTATAAGAATTTTAAATATACTTTCTAGAAAAAGAGTCTAGATGAAGATTAAAGGGTTTGGGAGAAACTACTTCTCTCTTATGGCAATTCAAGCAACTGTCTCAACTGTAAAGCTAATTGCACTCTTTAGTTCAATTCGGACATGTGATGGAAGACCCTTAACTCTCAAGATAAACTCTCCTCCCACCCCATAGATATAACAACAATATAGAATAGAAGATTAAACCAGAAATATATTAAAGGGGTAAACTATGCAAAAAAGACTGTTAATGGCTACACTATTAAACTCTCTACTTATAGCAGAGGATAGTAGTAACTTAGATGATATAGTTGTAAGTGCCACAAAGGTGTCACAGCAGATTGAAGATACGGTGGCTTCAGCACAGGTCATTACTAGAGAGGAGATACTCCAGAGGGGATATAGGTCGGTAGTTGAGGCGATAAACTCATTTGCTGGAGTTGGATTTACTCGAGAGGGTGGTATTGGAGGATTAACTAAAGTATATCTTAGAGGTGTTGGAGGGGCTAGAGTTTTAGTCTTGGTTGATGGTGTGAGATTTCAAGACCCATCAAGCAAATATGGTGCCGACTTCTCTAGACTACTACTATCTAATGTTGAGAGAATTGAGCTTATATCTGGAGCTCAAAGTGGTGTCTGGGGAGCTGATGCTAGTGCTGGAGTTATAAATATTATCACAACAGATGCCAAAGAGAGAGGCTCTCATAGTGGTTTTAATATGGAGTATGGGAGCTTTAATAGTAGAGAGTTTGGGGCTTATGGCTCATATAGAGATGAAAAGTTTAATGGTAAGCTATCAATCTCAGACTACAGCAGTGATGGCTATTCAGCTCAATCTCCATATGGGAGTGATTTAGATGATTATGAAGATGATGATTATAGTAATAGAACGGTTGACCTCTCTTTGGGTTATAAAATTACAGATAGTGATAGAGTCAAAGCTAAAGTTATAGATATTAAGACCAGAAACAACCATGATACATACAGTGTAGGGGGTGGAACAGAGAATGTAGATATGGAGGTTGAGACAAAGAGTCGCCTCTATAGCCTAAACTACGATAAGGATATTGGAGATAGTAGGGTTAATATCAGTTATAATAGAGGGGAGTTTAAGAAAGATGAATTAGATGCTAAAAAGGGTATTGGAGACTATAAAGGTGTAACTGATGAGGTTGAGCTACACGACACGATTAGATATGGAGATAGGGACTATATCTTAGTTGGAGCCTCATATAAAGAGGATAATATAGAGATAGCAAAAGTTGGAAAGAATGCTCAAGAGTATGATATCCACTCAAATGGTCTATTCCTAACCAATAGCAACTTTATAGATAGATTTATAATCACTGAGAGTTTAAGAAGAGATGACTACTCCAACTTTGGAGATAAGATTACAGGGAAATTGGGGGTAAAATATGCTCTAAGTAGAGATAGCTCTCTTAGAGTGAACTATGGAACTGGATATAATGCTCCAAGCCTACTTATGATATTAAATCCAAATGGAAAGTCAAATAGTGGGCTTGAGGCTGAAAATACCAGAAGCTTTGATATTACAGGGGAGTATAAGAGAGCATCTATAACCTACTTCTACAATAGGGTAAATAATCTTATCTCATATGATAAGAGGGAGAAGAGACATATAAATATTGATGGCACTTCCACATTTAAAGGGGTTGAGGCAAAATATAGCTCTCTATTGGGAGATGATATACTCTTAGATTTGAGTTATACATTTCTACTAGCTAAAGATAGAAATGGGATAGACCTTAGAAGAAGGGTGAGAGATACCTATAAGATATCTATGGACTATTACATTAGTGAGGCTTTAACTCTAAATTTCAATGGTGAATATATTGGAAAGAGGTATGATGATATGTTAAGTATCAAAGACCCAACAAAGAGTAGAGGACGACAGACAGGAGAATATTTTGTTGGAAACCTAGTAGCAAACTACCAATTTAGCGAAGGTTTGAGTGGATATATTAAGGTTGATAATATCTTTGATAGGTACTATCAGGTGGTAGATGGCTACTCTACATCTCCAAGAGCCTTTTATATGGGGGTTAATAGTAAATTTTAAAACAGGCTTTTTGCCTGTATTGATGTGTCTAGTTTAATAATACTTATATTAAAATCTACTACAATGAAATTGTAAAGTTTTACAAATGGTAAAAAATAGGATATATGGAAGAACTAAAAATATCTCCTATATCAATCCAAGCCTGAGATATAACCCCCCATGGAAAATCTCCATTATCTTCTGCCAATATTGCAATATCATAATCACTCTTAACATGGATACCACTCCCTTTAGCTCTTGAGCCAAATAGCACAGCTAAGGTTATATAATTTAGTTTTTGAGATTTAAAAAATTCTCT
>JAADDP010000106.1 GCA_013153825.1 Campylobacterota bacterium | reverse complement strand
AATGAGCTATTTAACTCAAGTGATATCTTGTATGGTTTAAATATATCAAACTTAATCTCAACTCTATCAATACGTTTTGATACTAAATCTCTATCTAATTGGCTAATATCTTCAGCAAACTCAACAGATTTAATCTCCAAAATATCATATAGGTAGAGTATACTTAAATCTAGAGATTTAACCTTTGCTACATATAAGTCTTTATAATATATCTTCGCATCTCTAATTGAGATACCAAATAGATTTGACTCAAAAAGCTCATCACTTATTGTAATTCCATTACTATTAAGCTCATGCTCCAGCTTATAGTATAGCTCCTCTTTAGGTGCAAATAGTATTAAAAATAGCATACTCAATATAGAACCGAAAATTAGCCTCTTTACCATCTGCATCTCAACTCCATCGAGTATAGCTCTCTATTGTCCCTATCTATCTTCAAATTATCTATGATAAATGGATTTTTAACCAGCAACTTTACAATCCTATTTAAATCTTTTGAACTTAAGTCTCTATATCTCACCTCTACACTCTTTGTTCTCTTCTTAAAGCTTGATATCTTCTTCTCTGAGACAATATTTTTGAACTCTAAAGCTCTCTTATGTGTAGCTCTATCTCTCCAAAATCTCTTAAGCTCAATAATTCTATTTATCTCATCAATAGACCTCTTTATCTCCCTCTGCTTCTCTATATATATATTTGAAATTGATATCTTATAGAAGAGGGCATAACCTGTAAATATTGTAACGAGTAGAATTGTCAACTCATTTCTAAAACTCTTTAAAATATTCAAAATTGAAACTCCCTCTTTAATCTAATAGAGCTACCCTCTCTCTCTATCTGGAAATTCTGCTCCTTTAGATATCTATTATTAAATAGTGGTCTTAGACGGCTAAATCCACTAGGAGATTCGATAAGGGCAGATATAGCCCTACCATCCAGAGATAGCTCCTTTATATATAGATTTGGGTTACGAGATACAGCCTTTGATATAGCACCTATGGCACTCCTCTTAACCCTCTCCTCTCTATCTATAGGCTCATATTGGGATAGTATACTCTCCCTAATCCTACTGGAGGATAGTTTAGGGTTCTTGTCAAGTAGCTCCTCCACCTTCTGCTCCTGAAGCTCAATTGCCCCCTTTAACCTATTCCCCTCAACCATGAGAATAATGGCAAATAGGAGTAGAATTATGGAGAGTGTAACTGTATGTTTAAATGATATTAGGGAGAGAGAGCCACCTATCGAAACCCCATTTTTTAGAGGTAGTTTAGATATATCTAGGTTGATATACTCAACACCCCTATCCACTATACTTTTTGGGACTATAGTTGTAATTCCATCAATATCAACTAGAGCGTAACTATCCCCAATCTCAAGAGGGGACTCAAGATATCTATTCAACTCCTGTGCAAAATATATCTTTCCAACCTGATACCTATTTAGACCCCTCTCCTCCACGAATTTGAATATATCCTCAATATTAAATGCGAAGAAGTGCCAATCCTTACCATCTTTATATACGGCAAATTGGTACCCCTCTATATCCTCTATATAGTCATCAAATAGAGATGGTGCTATCTGTTTAGCCTGATATGCAAATTTAACCTCTAAATCCTCCTTTAAGGATGTGTAGAATTGAGGGGTTAGGAGAATATCTACGCCTCTACCCTTCTGGATAGAGATATTTGGCATATCTCTATATAGCACCACTCTACTATTAGAGCTCCCCAATAAACTCAAAATTTAAACTCCTCTCATCTGAATAGTCAAATTTAAAACCGTAATATCCATCTCTATAGAAAAATCTCTCTTCACACCTCATAGCATTTAGTGGTTTATCTGAAAATAGTTTTCCATTAAATGCAGTATCTCCACCACCATCTGCTATAAAATCTTTGAGACCACCACCTTTTCTATCCTCACCACTAGATGACCAGTAATCCTTTACACTATCTATAGGAACATCAAAGATGATAGATACCAGCTCAGCCGTTATGTAGTGGCCATCAATTTTAGCCTCTTCAGTTACATCTAAAAATATAAAGTATCTATCCCAATTGATACTATATATCTTCTCATCTTGGGTCTTAAAAAAGTAATCATCAACTATTAAGTTAAACTCCTCTCTGGAGTATATACCTGCTCTTCTCTTCAATCTACCCCTTTCAGATAGCTCAGTTCCATTCACAGCCGAATAGACCATATCTACAAATAGGTCGGCCTCTTCAATATTGTGCCTCTCTAGAAGTTGCTCTAAAACCTCTTTTGCCAACTCAAACCTCTCTGTATCTCTCTTTGTAAACTTCTCATTTAGCCAATTTATCGGAATGGCAACTAGAAGAGGTTTACAGCTCAATACAATATTAAATCCACTCTTATTCTCTTTGAGATTGAGAGGTATAGTATATATCAGCTCTATCTTTCTCTTATCAACTTTCCCTTTCGGAAAAAACCTTTTCAATACCGTTACTGTATTCTTATATAGGAGATTTCCTTGAATAGTAGCCGATACCACCCCACTACGCTTCTGGACAACCTCAAGATATGAGAATGAGACTGCTACGATAGATAGTATGGAGGCGATAATTAAAAGTGTTATAAAAAGTGCGATACCTTTTCTCTCTATTTTATCCATTATAAAGCTCAATTCAAGTAAAATCAGCAATATTATAACTAAAACTATCTAAGGGATTTTCAATATGGACAAAGTTTACAATAATAGAGAGATTAAATTTCTATTTTCAGATTTAGAGATAGATGGTCAAAAAAATTTTAAATCTAAGGCTATTAAGAGGGGAGGATTCTCCCTAATTGAGCTACTTGTTGTTATACTTATATTGGGGCTACTTGTTGGACTTGTTGCTCCAAAGGTCATTGGGCAGGGTACTCAAGCTCAGATTAAGTTGGCGTGTACACAGATGGGTGCAGTGAAGGAGGCTCTAAAGATGTTTAAGCTTGATAATGGAAAGTATCCAGATACAGATGAGGGGCTTGAGGCACTAATATCAAATCCAGACCCAGATAAGTATCCAAACTACTCAGGCTCACCATATCTGGAGAAGCTACCTAAAGATCCATGGGGAAAACATATGACATATATCAGTACGGGACAGGATTTTAAAATTATAAGCTTTGGACCAGATAGGGCTGAGGGTGGTACTGGAGATAATAGCGATATTGAGTTTCCAAAGTGTAGCGAGTAGAGTTTGACAATTAAGGGTAGATGGGGATTTACCCTAATAGAGTTAATTATAGTAATAATAATTATCTCTACAATGAGCTTTATGGTATTCTCCGAGAATATGGGTGGTGGTGTTAAGGATAGGGAGAGGGTATCTCCCTTAAATTTAAGGCAGAGCATCCGTAAATTGGCAAATGGGGAGCAGATTACACTATTCTGTATAGATAGGTGCAGAAGTTGCTATATCATGAGAGGTCGAGGTGATATCCAGAAGTTTGAGGTCGATATCAACTTCGGTATGGATTTTAAAGTATATACTCTAGATAGGGGTGGTGAGCTTACACCTATTGAGGATTTCGGAAGGGTAGAGGATAGAAAAGTCTGCTTCAGATATACCCTCTATAGAAATGGTAGTGGTAGTAAATATGTTCTATCAAATAGTGAAGGTCTCTACTATCTCCCAAGCTATTTCGGAAAAGCTCAGATGGTCGATGATATGGATAGTGCCAAAAAGCTCTGGTTAAGAGAGGAGTTTGATTTAAAAGATGGTGGAAACTACTACTAGAGATTTTAGAGGAGCATTTACACTTATAGAGATAATTGTCTCTGTGACAATAATATCTATTGTTGTAATTGGAGCTATGAAACTGCAAGATAGGAGTAGAGATATGGCTATATATATTCAGGAGAGAGGGAAGAGTGAGCTTGATAACTCTCTATTCCTGACGGCTGATATATCAAGATTTGATGGCTTAAATAGGAGTGCCTATGATACCCTTCGTGATGAGTTTAAGTTGAGCGATGAGAGTAGAGAGCTACTTAAGAGTATAGAGAAGAGTATCAACATAACGGAAGATAGAGATATGCAGATTAAGGGTAGCTCTGGAGAGGTTCTATTTACATTCTATACACATGA
>JAADDP010000045.1 GCA_013153825.1 Campylobacterota bacterium | reverse complement strand
CCACACTTAGCCCATGAGTTGAGATTAGAGTCTTTGGCACACTACTTAGAAGATAGTCAAATGTTGGCTTTTTTGCATCTCTAAAGGCATTCTTTCTACTATTCTCTTTATGACCAATTCCATCTGTAATAATTAAAATTGTTTTTTCAATGCTCATATATTTTAATCCTCTTAGAACTCTTTTAGTTAAAGTAGCAACTATTTGCTTAAAAGATTGAGAATTAACTAAAAAATAGAGTTCCCCCCCTATGAACTCCATCAAGTAGGAAACTCTCAATATCACTCAAATCAAATCCACTAGATAGAAACATTCTTCTACCCCTCTTTAAAAGATAATCCCCAGCCTTTAACTTCGTAACAATTCCACCTGTAGCAAATTGACTATTTGGAGTAGCAGTAGCCTCAAGCTCATCTCTACTAATAGAATTTACAACTTTTCTAACCTTTGCATCTGGGAACTCTCTAGGATTCTTATCATACAGAGCATCTATATCTGATAGAATAATTAAGATATCTGCATCAAAATTATCTGTTACAGATGCCGACAACTGGTCATTATCTCCAAAGACTAACTCTTCAGTGGCTATAACATCATTCTCATTAATGATGGGTACAACCCCATTTGAGAGTAGATTATCAATGGCATTTTTGGCTAGGTTTGTTCTCTTCTTTGAGTCCAAATCTGCCCAACTTAGGAGAACCTGTGAACACAATATACCATATTTGGCAAACTTCTCTTGATACATCTTTAAGAGAAGAGGTTGACCTATCGCTGCTAGAGCCTGTTTATTCCCTATGCTCTTCCTATCGAGAGGGAGAACGGTATATCCGGCAGATACAGCTCCAGAGCTAACAAGTATAACCTCAACACCTCTAGACATCAACTTAAATATCAGCTCAACTAGATTTCTAATCTTCTCCTTAGATACACTCCCATCTGGAGTTAATACATGAGAGCCAACCTTTATCACAACTCTCTTAAACTTCATCACTCTTATCCATATTTATTAAATCTCTTAGTGCATATTTAAGAGGATTTATGTTTAGACCTGAGACTGCAGATATTGGGAGTATAAAGTTTGGGCCTCTCCCAACACCCCTATATGATATGTAACTACTATCTGCTCCATACCTCTCCAGCCCTCTATTACCCTTCAATCCTAAGCTACCTAGGAACTGCTCAATCTTAATATTTGTCTCCTCTAGAGTTGTGGAGTCGCACTTTGTTAATGCCACTGCAAATTTCTTGGAGTATAGCTTATTGGAGTAGCTCTCTAACTCCTCAAGCAGAGTTCTATATTGATACTCCATATCTCTATAGTTGATAATATCTATCAATATTAAAAGTGTATCTGTCCTCTCTATATGTTTCAGAAACTCTACTCCTAGACCCCTTCCAAGACTAGCACCCTCAATTATTCCAGGTATATCTGCTACCGTGAAGGAGTTAAACTCATCTATATCTACAACTCCCAAATTTGGAATTAATGTTGTAAACTCATAACCTGCAATTTTCGGTCTAGCATTTGATATTACAGATATTAAAGTTGACTTTCCAACGCTTGGATACCCTACAAGTCCAATATCTGCAATCAGTTTTAGCTCTAGCCTAACACTCTTTGTAACTCCACTCTCCCCTGGTTGTGCATAGGTTGGTCTCTGATTGGTAGAGCTTTTGAAGTGCCAATTACCTAAACCACCTCTTCCACCTTTTAGAAAGAGTACTCTATCCCCATCATCTGTTAAATCTAGTAGAATATCACCACTATCAACATCTATAACCTGCGTTCCTGGTGGTACAATAATATCTACACTTCTACCCTTTCTTCCATACCTTTTTCTACCCTCTCCAGCTCTCCCATTTTCAGCCTTTATATGGTTTCTCCCTCTAAATGCAGATAGCGTATCTCTATTCTTATCAACCTTGAAGTAGATATCTCCACCATCTCCACCATCTCCACCATCTGGTCCACCCTTAGTTACAAACTTCTCTCTCCAGAATGATACAGAACCGGCACCACCCTTTCCAGAACTTAAAATTAACTCTACACTATCAACAAACATAGAAACCCTTTAAAAATAAAAAATATAGAAGAAAAAATAGATATATAACCCCTCTGTAGTTTTGTGGGGCTAATTTTAAGATTTAAGCGGGAACTACAGATACCCTCTTTTTATTTTTAGAGATATTGTCAAACTTCACAACACCCTCAATTAGAGCATAGATGGTGTGGTCTTTACCAATTCCAACTCCAGTTCCAGGCTTAACTTTAGTTCCTCTCTGTCTAATAATAATATTTCCAGGTATAACTCTCTCACTTCCAAACCTCTTAACTCCGAGCCGTCTCCCAGCAGAATCTCTATTATTCTGGGTTGAACCTTGACCTTTCTTATGTGCCATAAATCTCTCCTTACGCTATACTTGTTATTTTAACTCTTGTAAAGTCTCTTCTGAAACCTCTCTTCAATTTAGAGTCTTTTCTTCTTCTCTTCTTAAAGATGAGAACCTTCTTATCTCTACCCTCATTTATAACCTCACCCTTTACAACTGCACCCTTTACAAAAGGGGCACCGACTGTGAAGCTACCATCTCTCTCAACTGCCAACACCTCTTTAAATTCAACCTCTCTTTTCGGCTCTAGACCCATCTTGTCAAAACGGATTATATCTCCCTCTTGAACTTTAAACTGTTGACCACTCGCTTTAATGATTGCATACATTAGCAAACCCTTTAAAAAAAAATTTAACCAACTCTAAAATATTTGGCTCTAAAAAAGTTCGAGATTATATCTAAAAGAGTTTTAACAATAGTTTTCATCTCAATTTTAATGGGTATAGTTATTAAAAAATGGTACTTTTTCTATAAATGTAAAGTAAAAAATGAGTAACATACTGCCAAAACTAGATGGATGGTTGTGTATGAATATTATAGAAGGCACTCTAAATATAGATAAAAAAAAGAGAGTAGCACTAATTAGTGCTAGATTTAACCACTTTATAACTGATAGGCTGGTTGAGGGGGCAAAAGATACATTTGTGCGTCATGGTGGAGATGAGAAAAACCTAGATTTGATACTGGTTCCTGGAGCTTTTGAGATACCATTTGCACTAGATAAGATTTTGGCTAAAGATAGATATGATGGTGTCTGCTGTCTTGGTGCAGTAATTCGTGGTGCTACTCCCCATTTTGATTATGTTTCAGCTGAGGCTACAAAGGGGATTGCAAATGTAACTCTAAAATACTCAAAACCTGTAACTTTTGGGGTCTTAACAGTAGATACGATTGAACAGGCGATTGAGAGAGCTGGAACAAAGGCTGGAAATAAAGGGTCAGAGGCTATGTTGGGGTTGATAGAGTTGATTAGTCTATATGAGAGATTTTAGATGGCTACAATTCAACAGGCAAGAAGAGCAGTAGTTGGGTTGCTGTATGCTTACGATTTGGGCAATGTAGATATATCTAAATTTTTAGATACTATATTAGAAGGGGAGAAGATTAGAAATAGAAAAAAACTCTTCTCATATGAGCTATTTAATGGGACAATCGATAATTTAGATAAGATTGATGATATCATTAAGAGAAATCTTAAAGATTGGGAGTATGAGTCGGTTGGAAAGGTGGAGAAGGCGATTATTAGAATTGCAGTATATGAGATGGTAGAGTTGGGGAAGGATAGTAAAATTGTAATTAATGAGGCAATTGAGCTATCTAAAGAGTTGGCAGATGAGAGAGCCCCAAAGTTTATAAATGCTCTGCTTGACCAGATATATAAGAGTGAGGGAAGCTCACATGAGGCTTAGTAGAGAGGAGGCTGTTGATTTAATTAAAAATGGGGACTTAAAGAGTCTAGGAGAGATGGCATATAGTAGGAAGTTGGAGCTTCACCCAAAAAAGATTACCACATTTGTAGTAGATAGAAATATAAACTACACAAATATATGTTGGGTAGATTGTAAATTTTGTGCCTTCTATACCCATGAGAAGAGAGAAAACGCCTATATTCTATCTTTTGAGGAGATAGATAGAAAAATTGAGGAGCTTTTAGCCATTGGTGGGACTCAAATTCTATTTCAAGGTGGGGTTCACCCAAAACTGGAGATTGAGTGGTATGAGGATTTAGTTGAGCATATCCATAAAAAGTATCCACAGATTACAATTCACGGCTTCTCTGCAATTGAGATTGACTACATTGCAAAGCGTTCTAAAATATCGATAGAAGAGGTCTTAAAGAGGTTAAAGGCAAAGGGTTTAAGTTCAATACCTGGTGCTGGGGCTGAGGTTTTGAGCGATAGAGTTAGAGATATAATCTCTCCAAATAAGATATCTAAAGATGTATGGCTAGAGGTTCATGAGACTGCCCATAAGTTGGGGATTAAATCTACTGCTACAATGATGTATGGGACGGTTGAGACTATAGAGGAGATTGTAGAGCATTGGGACTTAGTTAGAGAGCTTCAAGATAGAACAGGTGGCTTTAGAGCCTTTATTATGTGGTCATATCAGAGTGATAACACCCAGCTAAAGAGGGAACTTCCAACAATTACTAAAACAACTCCAAACCAATATTTAAGATATTTAGCAGTAGCTAGACTGTTTCTAGATAACTTTAAAAATATTCAAAGCTCATGGGTAACACAGGGGAGCCATATTGGGCAATTAGCTCTTCTATTTGGTGCAAATGATTTGGGTTCTACTATGATGGAGGAGAATGTTGTGGCCTCTGCTGGGGTAACAAACTCTATGAACCAAGATGAGATGATAAAATTAATTAGGGATATTGGGGAGAACCCAGCAAAGAGAGATACCGCATATAATATTTTGGAGAGATTTTAGATGTTGAAGAGACTATTTATAATATTATTAACAGTTCAAGGAGTATTAATGAGTGCAATCTTAGAGCATATAGAGGTAGAGGGAGCTAGAGTGCCTCTCATTTTTGAGGAGGATAGAAATCTTCCAATAGCATCAATTCAACTAATTTTCAGAAATTCTGGCTCTCTTGCAGATAGAAAAGAGGGGTTGGCAAAGTTGACAGCTAAACTTCTAAATGAGGGGACAAAGAGTGATGGGGCTATTGAGTTCTCTAAAAAGTTGGAGAATAGAGCAATAGAGCTATCTGCAAATGTTGGTGATGAGACATTTGTAATTGAGTTAAACTCTCTAAAGAGTGAGTTTGATTATGGTGTTAAACTTCTAAAGGAGCTTTTAGGAGACCCAAACTATACAGAAGATACTCTAACTAAGATTAAGACTCAGACTCTAGGAGAGTTAAAGAGAAAAGAGAGTGATTTTGACTATATCTCATATTTAAAGTTAAAGGGGCTTCTATTTCCAGATACACCTCTTGCAAAATCGGCTTTGGGAACTGTAGAGAGTGTAAATAGTACAAAGCTAGATGACATTAGAGATTTTATAGAGAGCCACTTAGGGTTAGAGAATGCTATTATTGTGATGGGGGGAGATTTAAATGTTAGTGGGGCAAAAGATATCTCAAAGTCTATACTATCGATACTTCCAAAGATAAAGAGTATCGATATCCCAAGATATAGGGCTAAAGATAGTGAAAAGGTTGAGATTACAAAGGTAGATACACAACAAGCATATATATATTTTGGCTCTCCATTAGATATAGAGACAGATAGCTCAAAGAGATATCTAGCAAAGGTGGCATCATTTATCTTGGGAAGTGGGGGGTTTGGCTCTAGAATTATGGAAGAGATTAGAGTAAAGAGAGGTTTAGCCTACTCTGCATATGGTAGATTTGCAATAAATAGAACAAATTCATACTTTTGGGGATATCTCCAGACGAAATTAGCTTCTCAAGATGAGGCTATAGGTAGTATAAAAGAGACGGTAGGCGAATTTGTAAAGAGAGGTGCAACTCTAGAGGAGTTAGAGAGTGCAAAAAAATTTATACTCGGCTCTGAACCACTTAGAAATGAGACACTATCCCAGAGGCTCCATAGTGCATTTATGGAGTATTACGGCAATAGACCATTTGGTTCAAACAGAAAAGATTTGGAGAAGATTGAGAAGATGACTCTAGATGAGTTAAATAGCTTTATATTCTCAATTAGAGAGATTGAGAAGTTATCTTTTTCGGTTGTAACCGAGTAGTCTATCTAATAGACAATCTCGGCAGTTGAGTAGAGAGTGTTGACCTTATCCTCCAAACTCTCAACAACTCTCTTTCTCTTTAGGAGATTTTTAATACTCTCCTTAGCCTCTTGAAATGTCAACTCACCAGCACTTCTCTTATTTAATAGATATATAACATGGTATCCATACTTTGTTCGGATTGGTTTTGTAATTAACCTCTTAGGCTTAACCCTATATGCCGTATCAAATAGATTTTTTGGAGCCATACCCTCTCCAAACCAGCCCATATATCCATTCTGCTTATGCTCTCTTGCCACCCTTATAAAATCCTCATCTAAATTCTGGGAACCTCTCAATCTAGATATAATCTGCTTAGCCTCATCCTCAGTTGGAACGACAATATTTGCAATCTCGATTGAGTTTGGAAAATTAAATTTATCCCTATTGTTGTAGTAGAAGTTTTTAGCTTCACTATCACTTATATTGATATTCTCAAACTGCTTCTGCTGATATAGCATAAGTGCCACCGTCCCTTTTATATTTCTAAGTTGAGCCTTAGTTAAGTTTTTACCTGTTACCCTATTATACTCTTTTTGAGCTACAGCTCTCTGCTCCTGATATATCTTATTAAACTCTTGACTCTTGACAATATTACTATTTAATAGATATTGATGTATCAACTCCTCTTTTATCAACTTCTCCATAAGATTTGCCATCTGCTCATCATTAAGCTTCTCATACCCCTTTGGGATTATTGAATCATCAATTTTATGCCCATTCACGGTAACAAGCGTCTTGGCAAATATAAATCCAGATAGGATTAAAGAAATTATAAATAATCTACTTGCTATTTTCACTAAATATCCTTTTTAAACAATCTCTGCAATAAATACCTTCGTAACTTTACCACCAAATCTATATCTACTATCCTCAAAGCTGATATATAGCTCATCTCCAGATTTAGGTATTGTCCTAATGGTATCTCCAATTAAACCCTCTATATGTAATCTTACAAATGAGGCAACCATACCCGTTCCACATGCCAATGTCTCATCCTCAACCCCTCTCTCATATGTTCTCACATATAAGGTATCTCCATCTAGCTTACATATATTTACATTGGCATTATACTCATATCTAAGTCTTCTCATCTGCTCAATATTAAACTCATCTATACTATCTCTAATAGATACAAGATGGGGGACTCCAGTATCTATTAGCCACCAGATATAGCCATACTCATCAATCTCCCTATTAATTATCCTAGGGTGAGTCATATCACTTACCACATATAGACCATTAATAGTGGCTCTAATAACTCCAGCACCGGTTAGGAACTCACTCCTACCACCCTTAGATATACCCTTCTCATGGGCAAAGTGAGCCACTGCTCTAGACGCATTTCCACACATACTGGCTACACTACCATCTGAGTTGTAGAACTCCCACTCAAAATCGTAATTTGTATGTGGTATGACAACCACCATACCGTCAGCTCCAACTCCATTCTGCCTATGGCACAGTCTCCTTGCTAAATCTGACCTATCCTTATGCTCTTGAGCTATAAAAATAATAAAATCGTTCCCATTTGCCGAGTATTTTGTGACTATCATAGTTCCTATCCAAGTGTTAAAGTTGAAGCAATTTTACCTAAAAAATATTGATTTTAAAAATATTTTGATATAATTGCCGTCTAAAAATTAGGTCTAAGCATAAAAAATTAATTTGAAGGTAAGATTATGAGAAAAGGTATCCATCCAGATTACAAGAGTTGCACGGTCACTTGTGCTTGTGGAAATAGGTTTGAGATAAATAGTAATAGAGAGAGCATGAGTGTAGATATCTGTAATGAGTGCCACCCATTCTTCACAGGTTCTGAAAAGATAGTTGATGCCACTGGTAGAGTTGATAAGTTCAAGAAGAAATATAACCTGAAATAGAGTCCCTTGGTAAAGTTTATCCCAACCCCAATTGGAAATGTTGAGGATATTACGGTTAGAGCATTAAGAGAATTTGAGAGAACAACCCTCTTTCTCTGTGAGGATACGAGAGAGACAAAACGGCTACTTAAAATCTTAGAGAGAAGAGTCAATATGAGGTATCCGGAGGGTGCAGATTTCATCTCTTTCCATGAACATAATGGAGAGAGTAGATTGAGAGAGATAGGGTTTAGACTTAAAGATGAGAGTGTAGTATATGTTAGTGATGCAGGGACTCCAAATATATCTGATCCTGGTCAACTTCTAGTTGAGTATTGCCAGAGAGAGAAGATAGATTATGATGTCCTGACCGGAGCTACAGCTCTTACAACAGCATATTGTGCTTCAGGCTTTGATAGTGGAAAGTTTAGCTTCATAGGATTTCTACCACACAAGGGAGCTAAGAGGAGGGAGGAGCTCTCCGATATTATGGGTTCACCCTTAGATACTATTCTATATGAATCACCACATAGAGTGGAGAGACTCCTAAGAGAGATAGTCGATATTGATGGGGATAGAGAGCTATTTATAGCTAAGGAGTTGACAAAACTTCATCAGCTCTATATTAGAGACTCTGCCAAAGATATATTGGAGATGTTTCACAACTCAACTCTAAATAGTAGAGGAGAGTGGGTAGTCATAATCAAGGGGAAACCTACAGATAGAGATAGCTTAAGTGTAGATGATATTATAAATATGGATATCCCCCCAAAGGTAAAATCGAAGCTTCTATCCAAAATTACTAAACTAACCACCAAAGAGTGGTATGGTAGATTAAAGAATAACTCTAAATAAAATCTCAATATAAAATACAGCTTTATTTCGATAAAATCACTCTTATGATTATTTATGGAAAACAGGTATCTCTATATGTATTAAAGTCCCATGAGGCGATTGTAAGAGCTATTTACATCTCCAAGAGAGGGATTCTACCAAAAGAGCTATATTTGAGATATAAAAATCGCATTAAATTTATAGATAATAGATATGCTCAGAAGATGGCAAGAGGTGGAAATCACCAAGGGATTTTAGTCGATGTAGAGGATTTCAAAGAGGCAAATTTATCCGACCTCAAGAGGGAGAGATTTATACTTATATTAGACTCTCTTACAGATACAGGAAATATAGGGGCGGTTGTCCGTTCAGCCTATGCTCTGGGTGCAGATGGGGTAATCGCATGTGGGGTTAAAGGGCTAAATTTTGCATCTATCGCTAGAACGAGTAGTGGAGCTATATTTGATATGCCATTTAGAGTAGTTCCAAATATTTTAGACCTACTGAATGAGTTAAAACAGGTTGGATTTACAATATATGGGGCATCGATGGAGGGTGAGAGTCTGCGAAGTTTTAAGGCTGATGGAGAGAAGATTGTTTTAGTTTTAGGAAGTGAAGGAGAGGGCATCTCAAAGAGGGCAAAATCTAAGATAGATAGAACCCTATCGATAGAGATGGAGAGAGATTTTGACTCACTAAATGTGAGTGTATCAGCAGGAATATTAATATATAGGATGAGAGATGGACTTAAATAAGTTGATAGAGCAAGAGGGTTTAGAGAGAGTTAGCGAAAAGACCAATATATCCATATTCAATTTAAATAAGTTGGCAAATGAAGATTTTGAGGAGCTAAATAGAGTTAAAGCTTTAGGTTTTCTACACATACTAAAGAGAGAGTATGATATAGATACAGATAGCTTAGAGAGGAGTATAAAGAGCTACTTTGAGGAGAATATCAAGAGTAGTGAGGTCTCTGTAGATGGGGAAGATGATGATAAGAGAAAGAGGAGAGGTCTCCCCAAAGGGGTTGAGAAGTGGCTATTCGGCTCTCTACTGGCCATGGCATTGTGGTACCTCTATAGTAGTGGAAAGTTGAAACAGATTGTTAGTGGAAAGAGTGATAGCGATATAAATATATCTCTTCTAAATAGTGATGTTAATAGCTCCAATATAGATACAGAGAGGTTAGAGAATAGTATAAAGATAAAGAGGGATGAGAATAGAACAGAGATAGAGATTGATACCTCCCTAAATCCAAATAGAGATAGGAATAGTACGGCTGGAATGGAGATAGTTACAGATATCCCCGATGGTAACGGCTCAAAAAGAGATGGAAATAGAACTATAACAGTCGATAGAGATGCAGGAATTGAAGAGCCTCCACCTCATGAACCAACTCCAGACCACAACTCTACAGAGATAAAGAGCGTTCAGATAAATCCTACAAGGGGTCTATTGTGGTATGGAATTATAGATTTAGATACAGGAAAGAAGAAGAACTTTACAACTAGAAAAGCGAAATCTTTCAATCTAAATGGTCATAGGTGGCTACTCATATCTGGTCACGGCTTCTTCGATATCATCTCTAAAAAAGATACGGTCTCTCTGGGTGATAGAAAGAAGCACTACTTCTATATAGATGGAGAGAAGATAGAAGAGATTACAAAGCGTAAGTTTAAAAGGCTTAATCACGGAAGGATTTGGTAGTTAGTAATGTTTGATGAGATACAGTTTGATAAGATAAATAGGTTACCGAAATATATTTTTGCAGAGATTAATGAGCTTAAGATGGGTGCGAGAAGAAGAGGAGAGGATATAATTGACTTCTCAATGGGAAATCCAGACTCGAGAACCCCTCAAAAGATTATAGATAAGCTGTGCGAGACTGTCCAGAGAGATAAAACCCATGGATATAGTGCAAGTAAGGGGATATATAAACTTAGAGTAGCAATGGCAAACTGGTATAGGAGGAAGTATGGTGTAGAGCTTGATCCAAACAGTGAGATTGTGGCTACAATGGGGAGTAAAGAGGGCTACGTTCACCTTGTTCAGGCGATATCAAACTCTGGAGATGTAGCGATTGTTCCAGACCCAACATACCCTATACACTATCAAGCATTTATTTTGGCAGGTGCGAATGTTGAGAAGATGGAGCTAATATTTGATGAGAATAGCTTTGAGGTTGATGAGGATAGATTTATTTCTGACCTCAAAAATGCACTTGATAACTCTCTCCCAAAGGCTAAATTTCTTGTTCTAAATTTTCCACACAACCCGACGACTGCTACGGTTACAGCAGATTTCTACAAGAGAGTTGTCGCCTTAGCCAAGGAGAAGAGGTTCTATATCATATCAGATATAGCCTATGCAGATATCACATTTGATGGTTATAAGACACCATCTATTTTGGAGGTTGAGGGTGCTAAGGATGTTGCAGTTGAGACATATACTCTAAGTAAGAGTTACAATATGGCAGGTTGGAGAGTAGGTTTTGTCGTTGGGAATAGAAAACTTGTAGGGGCTTTAGAGAGTATAAAATCATGGTTGGATTACGGTATGTTTACCCCTATACAGGTGGCATCTACAGTAGCACTTGATGAGTATGGGTATATTCCAGAGAGAGAGATAGTTCCTCTATATAGAAATAGAAGAGATGTTATGGTTGAGGCATTCAGAAATGCTGGATGGAATCTAAATCGACCTAAAGCATCAATGTTTATATGGGGTAGAATACCTGAGATTTGCAGAGATATGGGTAGCCTTGAGTTCTCAAAAAGGCTTCTAGTAGAGGCGAAAGTGGCAGTTAGTCCCGGTATAGGGTTTGGAAAATATGGTGATGAGTATGTGAGAATTGCACTTATAGAGAATGAGAAGAGGATTAGACAGGCTGGAAGAAATATAAAGAGATTTTTAAGAAAAGTTAGAGAAGAGAAGGGGTTGATATAGTGGTAAAGATAGGAATTTTAGGTGTCGGTACAGTTGGAGAGAGTGTAGCAAGGATATTAAAAGAGAATGGCGATATCATAGAGGCTAGAGCTGGAAAGAGGATTGTAGTTGAACATGGTGTTGTTAGAGATATCAAGAGAGATAGAGGTGTAGATATAAGACTCTCAACAGATGCCAATGATATATTGGATAATGGTGATATAGATATCGTTGTTGAGCTTATGGGTGGAGTTGAAGAGCCATATAGGGTTGTAAAGGAGGCTCTAAAGAGAGGAAAGGGTGTAGTTACTGCAAATAAGGCTCTTCTAGCATACCATAGATATGAGCTTCAAGAGATAGCAAAAGATACACCTCTAATGTATGAGGCTAGTACGGCAGGTGGAATTCCAATCATTGGGGCGTTGAAGAGTGGTCTAAGTGCAAACCACATTCTATCAATTCAGGGTATTATGAATGGAACAACCAACTACATGTTAACAAAGATGATAAGGGAGGGGGCAGATTACGACTCCGTTCTAAAAGAGGCTCAAGATTTAGGATATGCAGAGGCTGACCCCACCTTTGATGTAGGTGGTTTCGATACAGCACATAAGCTACTAATACTCGCAAGTTTAGCATATGGAATTGAGGCAAAACCTGAAGATATATTGATTGAGGGTATTGAGAATATATCTACGGTAGATGTATCCTTTGCCAAGGAGTTTGGGTATGAGATTAAACTACTAGGGATTGCTAAGAAGGTCGATAGTGGAGTTGAGCTTAGAGTCCATCCGACAATGATTGGTAGAGATAGCATGATAGCGAAAGTTGATGGTGTAATGAATGCTGTGAGTGTTATTGGGGATGCCGTCGGAGAGACAATGTACTATGGAGCTGGAGCTGGTGGTGATGCTACGGCATCTGCAGTAATTGCAGATATAGTGGATATTGTTAGAGGAAATACGACACCTATGTTGGGTTACAAGAGAGGGCTTGAGGGTAGATTAGAGCTTCTATCTCAAGATGATATAGTGACAAACTACTACCTGAGAATGGAGGTTGATGATAGAAGTGGTGTTCTTGCACAGATAACAGATATACTTGGTCAATTTGATATCTCAATAGAGTCTATGCTCCAGAAGCCACACAGGGAGAAGGGTAGAGTAAAACTTCTATTTACAACTCATAGATGCAGAGAGGCTAAAATCCAGAAGGCTATTGAGAGGCTAAAAGTTCTAGATTGTATCTATAGAGATATATATATGATAAGAATAGAGAAGTAGCCTATATAAAATTAGGATAAGAGTTGAAGTATGTTATAGATTTTATAGACTCATCTAATGTTGAGAATAGTGAGATATTTAAGGATTTAAAATGTTCGGTAGATGAGGCTTCAATACTTCAAACGGTTGTAAAGAGGTATATTGAGGGGGTAGAGGAGAGTATAGTCATAGAGCTTCTGCAGGAGTGTTTTGAGTATGAGGGTTATGGCTATATCAATAATCTACCACTGATTAAGAATCTTATAAATCTTGGTTGGCTTGTGCAGATAAGTTTTGGACAGATAAAGATAGATGAGGTCTCCAATCTTGAGCTATTGAATATAGCGATATCTCCAAGTATAAGTCTTCTGAGACTTCTAGAGGATGGCTCAATGGAGGTTGCCCTACCGGAGATAAAGCCGTATGTGGATCATCTGGAGTATCTCCAAGATCAGTTTGATATAATAGAGATTTTATATAAGATATCAAGCTCTAAAGATGGATTTTCAGATACATCTGTTGGTGTAGGGAGACTTAAGAATAGACTTATACTGCTAACTAAGAGGGTTGAAGAGAGGTTAAAGATTACCAAAGAGCCTATTGTTGTGGAGGAGTTTTTTAGGGAGAAAGATTTAGATGATAGAGAGAGGAGAATATTTCTAGCTCTATTGAGAGAGGAGTACTCTGGAGGTGAGGGTACACTCAGAGATATGAACTCCCTCATCGAGCTTATATCTATAGATGAGTATGATAAGATAAAGAATAGAGCCCTATTGGATGAGAACTCAAAACTTATTGGTGATGAGATAATAGATTATGAGGAGATACTCAATATGTTTGGGGGGATTAGTCGCTCATTCTATATAAATGATGAGCTTTTGCAGAAGATTATCCACCCAAACAGAGCCAAGAGGGTCACAAAGCTGAAGTTGGACAAGCTAATTGAGGAGCAGGATATATTTGAGCTTATAAAACCGACTACAGACCTTAATGATGTAGTTCTACACAGGAGGACTAGAGAGATGCTCAATAGGGTCATTAAGCAGTTGGATAGAGATGTCTTTGCAAAGTTAAAAGCTTGGGGTATAAAGGGTGGCAGGAGAAGAACTATAGATGCAAAAATAATACTATATGGACCACCTGGTACAGGAAAGACAATGACTGCTGTAAGTTTAGCTAAGAGTCTTAAGAGACCCATATTGAGCTTTGACTGCTCTAAGATACTCTCAATGTATGTTGGAGAGAGTGAGAAGAATGTCAGGAAGATATTTGATGACTTTAAGAGTATCTCAAAGGATAGTAGAGTAGAGCCGATACTTCTACTCAATGAGGCTGATCAGTTTCTAAGTAGTAGAGTTGAGTCTATAGGTGGGGGTGCAGATAAGATGCACAATCAGATGCAGAATATCTTTTTAGAGCAGATAGAGAGATTTGAGGGGATATTGATAGCCACGACAAATCTACTAGATAATATAGATAGAGCATTCTCAAGGAGATTTAACTTTAAGATAGAGTTTAAGAGACCTGAGAGGTTGGAGAGGAAGAGACTTTGGCAATTTATGCTACCTGAAAATGCAGATTATGAGGAGGGTTTCAATATAGACCTTCTAGCAGAGTATAGACTTACTGGTGGTGAGATAGAACTGGTTATTAAGAATACGGCATATAAGGTTGCAGTTAGAGAGGAGAGTCTATTTACAATGGTTGACTTTATGGAGGAGATTGATAGAGAGCTGAGTAGCAGTTTTGACGGCTCAAAGAGTATGGGATTTAGACTTTAGGGGGGTATCAATTCCCACTATCTACCCCCTCTGAGAGCTTTGCTAAATCCTCTATATAGTTCTCTGAGCCATTATCCTCCTCTATATCATCTATATTATTTAGATATAGAGACTCTTCAGGCTCATCAACCTCCTCTATACCGCTACCGCTTGAAGGTGTATCGGAATAGATGTAGAAAAGTAGTGCACCTCCTAATATAATTGTTGTTAGAGATAGAACAGCTATTAGCCCCTTATATCTATCATCACTTTTAGGTTCTTTATTCTTCAATATTTCATTTTTGTAGGTATCTGCGAAACCAAACTCTTCACCCTCTTCACTATCGGACCTAAACACAAATATCCTTTATTAGAAAATTTAATATCTTATAGCCATTTTAACATAAATTTACTAAAAAAGTTTTAAATAATATTTTTTATAAATCTATCATTTTAAATCATAATTTTTCACTTTATTTGATATAATAACACTATAGAAATGATATAGAGAGAAAGGAATTTGGATGGATTTTGTATATAGCGTAATAATAGTCTTTAGTATAATTCTATTAATAGGCTATCTTATATTTACTCAATTTGTAATTGTTGAATCTGAAACAGAGTGGATTGTAGATAGACTTGGAAAGGATAGAGTATTAAAAGAGGGTATAAATAGGTTTATACCATATCTAGATAGAAGAGAGGCTATTGTGGATATGAGGGAGATGGAGATTGACCCTCCGGCACAGGAGATTATAACTAGGGATAATATCAAATTAATTATAGATGTGATAGCCACAATCAGAGTGGTGGACTCTCTAAAGGCTGTTAAGAGTGTTGAGGATTATCAAAAGGTTGTGGAGAGTGCAATAATAGCAAATGTATTTAGCACACTTGGAAATAAGAGGCTTGAGGATATACAGAAGAATGTAGATAGCATAACGGAGGAGATAAAGAGAAAGACCGATAGAGAGAGTAGAGATAGATGGGGTATAAAGGTTGAGAGTATTAGAATTGAGAATATGAAGCCCCCAAAATCGGTTATAGATGCTATGGAGAAGGAGATAGCTGCGGAGAAGGCACAGAGAGCATCAATTCTCAAGGCTGAAGGTGAACATAAAGTTGCAGAGTTGAAAGCCGATAGTGAGAGACTTTTAATTGAGAAGAGGGCAGAGGCTACAGCAAAAGTTATTAAGGATTTGAAGGAGTTGATGCCATCTATATCTGATGAGAAGATTATGGAATTTTTAACAAAAACATCATATATAAACTCAATGAAAGAGTTATCTTCATCTGAAAATTCTAAATTTGTGGTATATCCGACAGATATTCAAGGAGGTAGTAATACACCTATGGATAAAATAATGAGTGCCGAATATATATCAAAAGCTATGGATAAGTAGAAGATTATGTTTTTTTTAAAATTAATAGAAGAGAAAAAAGATATAGAGAAAAAAAGGAGTAATAGTATGTTTTTTATCACAGGAATGTCAACATTTACATGGATACTACTTGCCTATGTGGGGTTACACTTAGGGCAGGATCTCATTCCATTCTTAAAGAGTGTAGATTTAAATACACCAGTATTGATATATCATCTTACAGATGAGAGGGATTTCATAATTAGAGTAAGAGAGCTGTTTCTAATTGTAGGCTCATTAGCACTCTTTATTGAGGTGGCAAAGGCAGCAACTTCACAAGCATTTGGAGCTACTGAGACTCTGTTAAGTTTCGTCGTGGCTGTAATATTTGTAGTTATGTTCTTTATGGTTCCATGGGCTCAAAATGCCACATTTCTAATTCTATCTCTGATGTCATTTATTGATGCTACAGGTGGATTTATAATTGAGTTAAATGCAGCTAAGAGAGACTTTACAATAAGTTAATGGAGCTTGATAGCAGTAGAGATTATCTTATAGTTGGAGATATACACGGCTGTATAGATGAGTTAAAACTTCTACTCACTAAAAATGGGTTTGAGATAGAGGGTAACCTCATTGGATATGCACCAAAATCTATAATAGTTATCGGTGACTTTGTAGATAAGGGTGAAGATAGTAAGGTGGCTGAGACGATAGAGTTCATATATAGAAACTATCTTCACCTAAATAGAGGCTCATCAAAGGGTCTCTATATAATATTGGGAAACCATGAAGATAGAGTATATCGATATGTAACAGGTGAACTAGACCCAGAGAGTAACCCAATACTTGAAGATGAGATGAGAAGATTCTACAGAACTGCAAAACTTCTGGAGAGGGAGCCCAAGCTGAGGGAGAAATTTATATATCTATATATGGAGTCTCACATCTGGCTGAGGTACACTTTTAATGGTAAATCTATAATTATGACACACTCTCCATGTAGAGAGATACATCTTGGGGCAGATGATGAGATATCTAGGGATAGGATGGTTAAGTGTGAATCTAGAAGCAAAAATAGGGGAGTTAAACTTGATAGACTTCTACACTACCTAATTGATGAGGCGAAAGATGGTGGGGAGTTGCACATATTTGGTCATCTATCCCAACCAAATATCAGAATCTACAGAAACAAGATATGTATAGATACGGCATCTATATATGGAAATATGTTAAGCTGTGCAATATTAAGTAGAGGTGAGGTGAATTTTGATAGTGTAGAGTTTATGAACCTTCAGAAACCTGCTAAACAAAAATACAATTTACTATTTGATTTTAAATAGAAGTTGGGTATAATCTCACGAAATATGCACCCATAGCTCAGCTGGATAGAGCAACGGTTTGCGGGGCCGTAGGTCAGGGGTTCAAATCCCTTTGGGTGTACCACACAACAGAACTTAAACTTAAAATTTTATACTCTACACTTAAACTCCAGATAGAGGATTTTAAGTATAGATTAACGGCTTTATTCCAACGGATGGTATAATAAAAAAAGGAAAAAAATTATATCCACTCCTACTAAAAGTATAAAAAATAAAAGTGGTTTAATCGTGAAGTTTCAATTCTCAGGATATAGATATGAATTATGATGTAGTAGTAATTGGTGGAGGACATGCAGGAATAGAGGCCTCTTTAGCTTCTGCAAAGATGGGTTCTAAAACTCTTTTAATTAC